>JANPDQ010000130.1:0-3142 GCA_031431575.1 Polaromonas sp. | reverse complement strand
TACTTGAACGGCACGCACCAGGCCATCGGTATTTTGGACGAGGTGGGTGCAGCGAATGCCTTTGTTCAATACGACATCTACCACGCGCAGCGAATGGAAGGCGAGCTGGCCGCGACGATGCAAAAAGCATTGCCGCGTATCGGCCACATACAGCTGGCCGACAACCCGGGCCGCAACGAGCCCGGCTCAGGTGAAATCAACTACCCGTTTCTGTTCGCCCACCTTGAACGTATTGGCTATAAAGGCTGGATCGGTTGCGAATACAAGCCAGTTACCACCACCGCAGCGGGCTTGGGCTGGCTTGCCACTGCCAATCATTTGAAATCAAACGCATGACCACTATGACTACAGACAACCCCAAAGAAACCCTCAAAATTGGTTTCATCGGCCTGGGCATCATGGGCACGCCAATGGCGGAACATTTGCTTGCCGCCAAGCACACTCTTTTTGTTTTTACCCGCAGCAAAATACCCGCAAGCATTGCCAGCAGCCACGCCACCCAATGCGCAGACGCCAGCGCAGTAGCCGAGCAGGCAGACATCATCTTCACGATGGTGCCGGATACGCCTGATGTTGAAGCAGTGCTCTTTGGTGAACGCGGCGTTGCAGCTGGCCTTAAAAAATCCGATGGCAATGTGCGTAAGGTCGTCATCGACTTAAGTTCCATTTCGCCGATTGCGACCAAAACCTTTGCACAGAAAATCAACGCGCTGGGCAGCGACTACCTGGACGCACCCGTGTCTGGCGGGGAAGTAGGCGCAAAAAATGCAACGCTTTCATTCATGGTGGGCGGTGATGAGCATGTTTTTGAGCGCATCAAACCGCTCTTTGAATTGATGGGTAAAAACATCACGCTGGTGGGTGGCAACGGCGATGGCCAAACAGCCAAAGTAGCCAATCAAATCATCGTGGCGTTGAATATTGAAGCGATAGCCGAGGCTTTGGTGTTTGCCGCCAAAGCCGGGGCAGACCCAGCCCGCGTGCGCCAAGCGTTGATGGGCGGCTTTGCGTCGTCCAAGATTCTTGAAGTGCATGGCGAGCGCATGATCAAACGAACATTCAACCCGGGCTTTCGCATTGAGCTGCACCAAAAAGATCTGAACCTCGCGTTGTCGACGGCGCGCACTTTAGGCGTGTCGCTGCCCAACACCGCAACAGCGCAAGAGCTGTTCAACGCCTGCAGCGCACACGGTGGCAAAGCCTGGGACCATTCAGCGATGGTGAAAGCGCTAGAAAAACTCGCTAACTTTGAGATTGGCCAAGCTCCGAATTTGTAACGCTTAGAAAGTACCGCGTTGTGTGTACGGGCCGCTGATGTCACAATTTTTGTGACACTTCACAAGGCGGGCAACATGCAACGACTCGGGCCAATTCTTCAATTTTTAGGCACGCAAGGAAACGCCTGGGGCGTTAGTGCGCTGATGGTGATCGATGCGGCAGACGCTGCGCCAAGCTTGAGCCTGTCCGCCTCAGCCACCGTCACCCGCGTTTCCTGCCCGGTGCCAGGGCAAGCCGCAACCGCGTGGCGCTTTGACTTTGCCGTACCGCAAACCGCGCAAAGCCAGGTGGTGGCGTACACCGTTGGAGGAAAACACTTTAGCTTCGTGGTGCCAGGGCTCAACGCCATGCCCAGTCTGGCGTACGCGTCGTGCAACGGGTTTTCAAGCCTGAGTGCGATGAAGTCTGTACCCGTGCCCAACGCGCTGTGGGCACGCATGCAGCGCCTGCACAGGCTGCAAGACAAAGTCGATAACCAGACGTATGGCCCCTACCATTTGCTGCTACTCGGCGGCGACCAGGTTTACAGCGACGGCATGTGGGCGGTGCTGCCCGACATGCAAGCTTGGGCGCAGCTTGATCGCCCCGCGCGCGTGGCAGCGCCGTTCACCGCCGCCATGCAATCTGCCCTGACGGCCTACTTTTCAAAAATATACCTTGAGCGTTGGTCGCAGCCCGATGTAGCCGCCGTACTGAGCAGCGTCCCCACGGTGATGATGTGGGACGACCACGACATCATGGACGGCTGGGGTTCGCACCCCGCTGACTTGCACGAGTGCGCGGTGTTTCAAGGCATTTACAAAGTTGCTCGGGCCGCGTTTGAATTGTTTCAGCGGCAGATCATGCAGCCCGGTGTACATGCTCCAGCCACCCTGCCGGGCCAAAGTGCGCACAGCAGCGGCTATCGCATGGGCGCGGCGGGCCTGCTAACGCTGGACATGCGCAGCGAGCGCAGCCCGCGCTCGGGCGATGTCAACGCCGTAGGCGGCGTATTGCACGCTGAACAAGTCATGAGCCAAGCCAGCTGGCGTGCGGTATTCCAGTGGCTGGATGCGCAGGAAGCGGCTGGCGATATGAAGCACTTGTTTGTAATGAGCAGCATTCCCGTCGTTCACCCCAGCTTCGAATTGCTGGAGAAACTGCTGGGCATTTTCCCCGGCCAGCAAACATTGGAAGACGACCTGCGCGACCACTGGACCAGCCCGCCGCACAAAGCCGAGCGCCTGCGGCTGATTCACCGGCTGCTGGCTGCAAGCGCCAAGGGTATTCGCGTCACGTTGCTGTCTGGCGACGTGCATGTAGCGGCCATCGGCGTAATTGAGTCTGACCGCAGCAGCGCGTCAAGCACCGCGCGGGTGGTCAACCAGCTCACGTCCAGCGGCATCGTGCACCCGCCGCCACTGGGCGTTGCGCTCTTCTTTTTGGAGCAAGCGTGTCAGCGGGTTGACCAGATCGACCGCGGCATCACTGGCACGATGTACGAGTTTCCCACCACCAGCCACCGCATGATTGGCGCGCGCAATTTCTTAACACTGCAGCCAGATGCGCCCAACGCGCAAGGGCTGACGCAGCAGCGCTACTGGGCCAACTGGTGGGCTGAGGGCGAGCCGCACCCTTATACGAAGGTGATTCATACGGTGGGCTAAAAACAGGAGAATTTATAGTGCTTTAGGATTCTAGCGCAATGAATACAGGCGTATACAGCTATAAAAAACATAGTAATGGACAACAGACAGCTAGAACCAGCGCTTGAGCAGCCCCATGATCTGGTCAAACCGTTTGCCGTACGGCGGGTAAAACAAATCACCGCGCGCCCATTTCGATTGCACCAGCACGGGCTTTTGCATGGTCAGCCGCAAAAAGC
>JANPDQ010000129.1:0-18816 GCA_031431575.1 Polaromonas sp. | reverse complement strand
GCGCTTGGGGATAGGAAAACTGATGGCAGTGATCAGTTCACCATCATTGAGCGCAGTGGTAAACATGCCTTGAAAATAATCTTTGGCTTCAATTTTGCGTGTGGTGGTGTGGATGGTGGCGCCCAGCGCCAGCACCGCACTCGGGTAGCAAGCAGACGGGTCGTTATTGGCGACCGACCCGCCCATCGTGCCCATGGCCCGCACCATGCGGTCGCCAATGTTGCCTGCTAAATGTGCCAAGCCGGGAATAGCGGCCAGCACATCTGCGTTAACGGCCACATCTGCGTGCCGCGCCATTGCGCCAATTACCAGATTGTTCCCTTCGCGTTTGATGCTGCTCATGTCTTTGATGCCGCTCAGGTCGGCCAGCTTTTCAGGGCTGGACAAGCGCAGCTTCATGGATGCCAGCAGTGTCTGGCCGCCCGCTAAGGGCTTGGCACCAGCTGCTGCAAGTGTGGCTGCCTCAAGCGCGGTGGTAGGGCGCTCTAATGTAAATGCGTACATGGTGATGCTCCTTTTTGTTTTTAATAATTGAGGTCAGTGCTTTGCAGACTGAATGGCTTCCCACACACGTGCGGGCGTTGCTGGCATGTCAAAGTCCACCACGCCCAGCGGCTTGAGCGCGTCCAGCACCGCGTTGATCACCGCTGGCGGCGACCCTATTGCACCAGCTTCGCCGCAGCCTTTTGCTCCCAGCGGGTTGTGGCTGCAAGGTGTGCAGATCGTATCAAGTGTGAAGTTGGGCATGTCGTCAGCGCGTGGCATGGTGTAGTCCATCATCGAGCCGGTAAGCAACTGGCCGGTTTCTTCGTCATACACGCAGTTCTCCAGCAGCGCCTGGCCAATGCCCTGCACCAAGCCGCCGTGTACCTGGCCTTCAACAATCATCGGGTTGATGATGTTGCCGAAGTCGTCTACTGCGGTGAAGCGGTCTACACGCACGGTGCCGGTGGCTGGGTCTATTTCGACCTCGCAGATGTAGGTGCCCGATGGAAAGGTGAAATTGGTCGGGTCGTAAAACGCTGTTTCATTCAGGCCCGGTTCCAGCTTGTCGAGCGGGTAGTTGTGCGGCACGTAGGCTGTGAGTGCCACCTGGCCAAAAGTGACTTTTTTATCGGTGCCTTTGATGGTGAATTCGCCGTTGGCAAATTCGACGTCGGCATCGCTGGCTTCCATCAGGTGGGCCGCAATCTTCTTGGCCTTGGTCTCAATTTTGTCAAGTGCCTTCATGATGGCCGTACCGCCCACAGACATGGAGCGAGAGCCATAAGTACCCATACCAAACGGCACGCGGCCGGTATCGCCGTGCACGATATCTACCGCATCTACCGATATGCCCAGGCGCGCCGCAACAACCTGTGCAAACGTGGTTTCATGGCCTTGCCCGTGGCTGTGTGAGCCTGTAAACACTGTCACGCTGCCAGTGGGGTGCACGCGAACTTCACCGCATTCAAACAGGCCAGCGCGTGCGCCCAATGCGCCTGCAATATTGCTTGGTGCCAAGCCGCAGGCTTCTATGTAGCTGGAGTACCCAATGCCGCGCAACATGCCATTGGATTTGGACGCAGCTTGCCTTGCAGGCAAACCTGCAATGTCGGCCAGTTCATTGGCGCGGTTCAAAAGCGCGCCAAAGTCGCCCACGTCGTACTGCAACGCGACTGGGGTCTGATACGGAAATTCAGTGATGAAGTTGCGGAGGCGTATTTCGTCCTGGCTCAGACCCATTTCCCAGCCAGCGCGGGTCACGATGCGCTCCAGCAGGTAGGTTGCTTCTGGCCGACCCGCGCCGCGGTACGCATCTACTGGCGCAGTGTTGGTAAACCAGGCATCAACTTCAGCGTACACCAGCGGCGTGGCGTACTGCCCAGCCAGGAGCGTGGCGTACAAGATAGTTGGCACAGCGGGTGCAAAGGTTGACAAATACGCGCCCATATTGGCGTGGGTGTGCACACGCAACGCTAAAAACTTGCCGTCTTTGTCCATTGCCAATTCAGCATGGCTCGAATGGTCACGGCCGTGCGCGTCGCTGACAAAAGCCTCACTTCGGTCAGCCGTCCACTTGATGTTGCGGTTAAGTTTTTTGGATGCCCAGACGAGGCACACATCTTCAGCGTAGAGGTAAATTTTGGAGCCAAAACCACCACCAACGTCAGGTGCAATCACGCGCACCTTGTGCTCTGGCAGGCCCATCACGAAGGCAGTGAGCAGCAGGCGCTCAACGTGCGGATTCTGGTTTGACACATATAGCGTGTAGTCGTCGTTTGCGCGGCTGTACCCGCCGATGGCCGAACGCGGCTCCATTGCGTTGGGTATCAAGCGGTTGTTGGTCAAATCAATCTTGGTGATGTGCGCTGCGGTGGTGAACGCGGCGTCCAC
Organism: Polaromonas sp.; assembly: GCA_031431575.1. GTDB lineage: Bacteria > Pseudomonadota > Gammaproteobacteria > Burkholderiales > Burkholderiaceae_C > Polaromonas. Next base: position 16,440 of record JANPDQ010000129.1, on the reverse strand, counting down.
CACAGCCTTGTCACCGATGGCCCATTTGTAGCAATGGTTGTCTGGCGCTACGTCGTGCAAAGGAGCAGCAGTTTTTGCCTTGGTCACGTTGACGACTGCGGTCAATACGTCGTAATCGACTTCAACCAGTTCAGCGGCATTTTTTGCTTGCTCGATGGTTTCGGCCACCACCATCGCCACGTGGTCGCCCACATAGCGCACCTTGCCTTGCGCAAGGATGGGGTGCGGTGGCTCCTTCATCGGGCTGCCGTCGGTGCTGGTGATGCCCCAGCCGCATGGCAGGCCGTTGATCTTGTCAGCAGCAACGTCAGCGCCCACAAACACATCAAGTACGCCCGGTGCGGCCTGGGCAGCCGTCACGTTGATGCTCTTGATGTTGGCATGCGCGTGCGGCGAACGCACAAACACCGCGTAGCTTTGGTTAGCAAGCGTAATGTCGTCGGTGTACTGGCCGCCGCCCGTTAAAAAGCGGTAGTCTTCTTTGCGTCGAATCGATGCGCCAATGTTTGGCAAGGTTGCGAAGTCTGGTGCGCCCATAAGAATGCTCCTGATTGGGTTTGGCTGAGTTTGAGTGAGTTGCGGAAAATGGTTTAAGCAGCCATGGCGGCAGCGCCGGTCTGAACGGCTTTGACGATGTTTTGGTAACCCGTGCAACGGCAGATATTGCCTTCCAGGTGGTCGCGAATTTCAAGCTCCGTGGCTTTGGGGTAGTGTTTGCATAAATCGACGGCGCTCATCACCATGCCGGTCGTGCAAAAGCCGCACTGCAGGCCGTGGCACTCTTTGAAGGCGGCTTGCATTGGGTGCATGGTGCCGTCTTTTGCAGCCAGGCCTTCAATGGTGGTGATGTCTGCGCCGTGGGCTTGCGCGGCCAGCATGTTGCAGGACTTGACAGCACGCCCATTCATGATGACGGTGCAAGCACCACACTGCGCGGTGTCGCAACCCACATGGGTGCCGGTAAGCAGAAGTTTTTCCCGCAGAACTTGCACTAACAAGGTGTTGTCTGGCATGTCAACGCTCGATGGCTTGCCGTTGACGGTGAACTGAACTTGCATGGGGTTGGTCTCCTGTTGGCTTGGGGGTTGGCTACGGAAATATTCGGCGTTGGCAGTCCGCGAAACCTTTGCATTATTTGAGGTCAAGCTTAGCGGGGACCTAGGTAAAACCCTCATCCGCCGGGCAAAGGATTACAAATTCTCAAAATGCAACAGTCGGGAAAAATCAACCCTGCGGGACTTATCAGCCGGTGAGTGGTAAGGTGCGATTAGAGACAACCTTTTCCTTTCTGTGTGAAGACAAGAGTAAGCAAAAGTGCAAATAGAACTACAACTGCCCGCCTATGCTGCAAGTTAAAAGTCCGCCCGCCGACCAGCGCCTGGCGCAAATTGCACAGTCGCGGGCCGCTGCCTTGTATGACCGCAGCCCAACCACGCAGCGCGGTACACAAGCCTGGATTCAACGCTCCTGGCAGCGCTGCCTCGCGATTGGCCATCAACCTGATAAAGCTGTCACGTTTGACGCCCTGGCGCCCGCTGCAGCCCGTCAAGCGCAGGATGCCAACGAAGCACTGCTGAACGTGGCAGGGCCGCTGCTGATACAACTTGGCCAAGCCATTGCCAGCACAAGGTACTTCGCGATACTGACCGACGCGCGCGGAATAGTGGTTGGCAGCTACGGGCAAATTGACCGCAGTGACCCGCGTGCAGATCTGATCACCCGGGTGGGTACTGACCTGTCCGAGCGCAATGTAGCAACCACCGCGATTGGCGCGGCGCTAGCCGAACTAGAGCCGATTTGGTTGCATCGGGGCGAGCATTTTTTTGAAAGCAATTCGGTGTACAGCTGCGCGGGGGCACCACTTTTCGGACACCACGGCCAATGCATCGGAATGCTGGACTTGACCGGTATTGAAGCTGTTGAGCGGCCCGAGCTGAAACACCTGGTGGCGCAGTCGGCAAGAAGCATTGAAAACGCTTTGACCATTGACCGGATCAAAGGCACCAAAGACATTTTGGTGCGCATGAACTGGCCAGGCCGCGCGTTGGGCGATGACTCAGACGGCCTGGTTTGCCTGAATGCTGATGGCTTTGTGATCGCTGCCAACCAAACCGCGCGCCAAATGCTGCCCCAGCTGGCGCCAAACCCGAGCCTGGCTTTCGATAACCGTTTGACCGCCGCGCACCACAGCAGCGACGTTTTTGCCATAGGGTTTGAAACGCTGTTTGACGCAGCGCGCAGCAGCGCCGGCCACCATGTACTGGACGTGCCGCTGTGGTCTGGCCTGCGTCTGAACGCGGTGGCGCTGCGGGCGGCAGACACGGTCAGTCAAACGATACAGCCACCTACACAAGCTGCGGCCAGGCAACCTTTGAAAGACATAGAGACAGCGCTGATTCGCAAAGCCGTTGACGACGCACGTGGCAACGTGCTGCAAGCCGCCAAAGACCTTGGCGTGAGCCGCGCCACCGTTTACCGGCGTTTGGGCGCGCTGCTTAAACGCCGGTAAATTGGTGTAGTCAGGTCAATGCTTGTGCTCGCTCATGCTGCCAGCTTTGTCCGCTGGCTTTGCGCTGGCCCCTGGCGCAATGGTGCTTGCCTTGAAGTTCAAGTCCAGCTTGCTTTCAACGCCCTTGGCATCCTTGAAAATCAGCGTCAACGGAACCGTACTGCCCGGCAAAACAGGCTGCTTCAAATCCATCAGCATGACGTGAAAGCCACCGGGTTTAAGCTCCACCGCCACGCCCGCAGGTAAATCAACCCCCTTGATCTGGCGCATCTTCATCACATCGCCTTCCATCTTCATTTCATGCACTTCGCTCACCGCAGCCACTGCGGAGGTGACACCCACCAAACGCAGCGCCTGCCTGGCCGTGATGTGCATGAAAGCACCAGTACCTTTTTGGCCTGGCACTGTTGATCGAACCCAACCACCGGCGACCTGAACTGGCTGCACCGGTTCACTGGTGGCCACCGGATTAGATGTGACTTCCAAATATGCAGCAGGGGTCTTTAAACCGCTGGTCGAAGTACCCTGGCTAGGGATTTGCGCCCAATTGGTGTTGCCAGTTTCACAACCTTGCAGCACCTTGAACCACAGCGGTCCAGAAGCAGCGGGTAGCTTGCCAGTCATTTCGAATTTTTCCCGCTTACCGTCTGGCAGCGCAAATTCCTTGCCCGTTGCCGTCCAGGTGACGCGGGTCACGTCTTCGCTGATGGACTTGCCGTTGTTGACATATGGCTTGGCCAACTTTCTGCGCTCCACGGCAACAGTCCAGCCAGGTTTGGCGATGGGCAAGGCACCTTCAAATCCAGCGGGTATCTGCACGTCCACGCTGTTGGTGGGCGAGCCAGCGCAACCATGACCGACCAAAAAAGCCGCCTGGTAGTCGGTGCCGACCTGCGCAGCTTTTGTTTCCAACACAATATGAGAAAAAGAGGCTTTAGCGCATGAAAATAGGGCGAAAGCAGCTACTGATTTAATAGCAATTGAAAAAATGGCAATTGATTTATGCATGAAAATTTCTTGTTGAAAAGACTGAGGGCGTGCGGCGTAACGGGCCGACGCATGAAAACCTTCTTGGTGAAGGCCTGTAAATTCAACGTTCAGGCGGTCCGCGAATCCACGCAGGCTCACCCTCGCGCGCGAAAACTTCGCGCTGCCCGCCAGCCTTCAAAGTGACCTGCTCTAGCGTGTCTGCAACAAACCGCTTGACGACTTGAAACAACACCGCGGCAGATGACCCGCAGACGTTGCAATGGGTTTGGACAGCGTCACTGTCTGCATCACCCTGCACACCACTTGCTACGCTACTGAAACCGCACAACCCGCCCAGCTTACCGGTGCGGACTTCTTCTGCCAACAACGCGCTGGGTGCAAGCAGAGCAGACGCAAGTGCTAAAAAACTAAAAAACGCAGCGATGCGCTGCCACATTGGCAGTGTCAATTTGAGCGGACTTTTCGCATGCACGTTCAAATTATAGAAAACCTAAACGTACAAACCATTTGCGCAATAAATTCAGTATCTGCCTGAAGTAAGATTTAACGCTCTGAATAGTTTAGTGACTGAGCGCAAAGGCAATGTGAATAAAGCAGACGATACGAATACTTTGCCCGCTTCCGGTGGTGGGCCAAATACTTCGCAACAATCGATAGGCCAAACTGCGGATGCGCTCGCGTCAACTACCCGCCCTGGACACTTCGATGAGCTGCGCGGTTTGAAAGCCGACAAGACGACCGGGCAATCTCAATCTCAATCTCAATCTCAATCTCAATCTCAATTCGGTTCAAACTTACAAGCAGCTGCCAAATTTGAGTCCAGTTCACCCACCTTAAGCCAGCCCTGGCAAGCGTTCTTCGATTTCCTCGGGCCTGACGGCTTCGCCGATCTGAACCACCGCACCGCCAACTTGAAGCGGCAAATCACGGGCAACGGCGTGACCTACAACGTCTACGCCGACGCAAACGGCCCGCAGCGTCCGTGGTCACTCGATTTGTTTCCGCTCATCATCGCACCCGACGACTGGGCACATATTGAAGCGGGCATCCAGCAACGCACGCGCTTGCTAAACGCCATAATGGCCGATGTCTACGGCCCACAAACTTTGCTGTTGCGCGGGTTGTTGCCAGCGGCATTGGTGCAAGGCCATCCCGGCTACCTTCGCGCCATGCAGGGCGTACAACCAGCGGGCGGCATGTTTTTGCACATTGCCGCATTTGATTTGGCGCGCGGCCCCGATGGGCGTTGGGCGGTGGTGTCGCAGCGCACGCAGGCACCTTCAGGGCTAGGGTACTTGCTTGAAAATCGTTTAAGTATTTCCATGCTGTTCCCTGAGGCGTTTCGCGGAATGCGCGTTCAGCGCCTGGCCGACGCGTACAAAGCCCTGGTTGACAGCATGAAGGCGCTCAGCCGCGAGGCGAGCAGCCGTATCGTGCTGCTCACTTCCGGGCCCTACAACGAAACTTATTTTGAACACGCCTACCTTGCGCGGTACTTAGGCCTGACGCTTGTGGAGGGCAACGACTTGCTGGTGCGGGATGAGTTTTTGTATTTGAAAACATTGCAAGGCCTGGAGCCTGTTCACGGAGTGCTCAAGCGGCTGGATGACGAGTTTTTAGACCCGCTCGAACTGCTTGCCGACTCCACCCTGGGTGTGCCTGGGCTGCTGCAAGTCGTTCGTGCAGGTAATGTGCAAATAGCCAACGCGCCCGGTTCAGCGTTTTTAGAGTCCAGTGCCATGCTGGGCTTTTTGCCTGCGCTAGCGCGTGAATTGCTGGGCGAAACCTTGACCTTGCCATCGCTGAGCACTTGGTGGTGTGGCGAACAAGCCGTTATGCAAGGCATGCTGGCGCAGCTCAAGGATTGCGTGATTAAACCCACCTACCCTGCTACAGGTATGGCTTCAGTGCAGGGCCACACACTCAACCAGCGCGAGCTAGACGAGTGGGCTGGCCGCATCGTTCGCGGCGCCGGTGACTACACTGTGCAGACGTATTTGCCGCTGAGCCAAACACCGACCTGGCATAACAACCAGATTGAGCCGCGCTCCACCATGCTGCGGGTTTTTGCACTGCCAGACGGCAACGGGTGTTGGCGCGTGCTGCCTGGCGGCTTGGCCAGGCTGGCAGGCAAAGAAAACCACATCGCGTCTATGCAATATGGCGGCAGCAGCGCTGATGTGTGGGTTCTGGCCAATCCCAATGAACTGCAGCAAGAGGGCGAACCCGTGCAGCCAAGCACCAGTGCTGAGATGTCACCGCAAACTTTTGCCAATGCGCTCAACGCCGTGGCGGCTGTAAATGCAGCTCCAACCGGGATCCGCCGCAAGCAGCCGGTTACCAGCCGCGCGGCTGAAAATCTTTTCTGGCTAGGCCGTTACAGCGAGCGGGCAGAGAACTCCCTGCGTCTGGCACAGCTCACATTGCACAGCCTGGCCGGTGACGAAAAATCTTCTGCTCCGCTGCTTGCATGGGTCAGCACCTTAGCCATCAGCAACTCACTGGTGCTATGTGGAGTGCCTTCGGCAGCACTTGGCCGCAGGGTGTTTGAACGGGCGCTGATTGCTGGCCTGGCCAACCTGGAGACCAATGCAAGTGTCGGTTTTACGCTATGCGCATTAAAGGGCGCTGCTTCTGCCATACGCGAGCGCTTGTCCCAGGAGCAATGGAGTGTCATTGTCCAAACCGAGCGTGATTTTTTCAAGCATTGCGCCGCCTTTGTGCAGCCGCAACCCGACTACAGCGTGGCAGCAGCGCTGAGCACGCTGGACGCTACCAGTGGTTATCTGGCAGCGATCACAGGCGCGCAAACTGACCGCATGATGCGCGACGACGGCTGGCGTCTGCTCAGCATTGGCCGGCACATTGAACGCTTGAACATGCTGTCAAGCGCTTTGGCAAAAGGTTTTGAGACCCGCGCAGTATTTGACGACAGCGGCTTTAGCGCCATCGTCGCACTGTTTGACAGCACCATCACTTTTCATGCGCAGTACCAGCTACGGCGTGACTTGCCCGCTCTGCTTGATTTGCTGGTGCTCGATCAGGACAACCCACGCTCACTGAGCTGGGTGCTGATGTCTCTGAAAAACCGCTTGGCCAAGCTGGTGGGCAACACCACGCACGGCGGCACTCTGCCCGATGTGGCGCTGGAGCGATTAATGGCAGAAGATTTGTCACAACTCGCAAGTGCCTTACGCAGCGCTTCTCAAGGCACCGACTCACAAAAATTGACTGCAGCCTTCAACCAATGCCAGTCATTTGCGCAGGCACTTTCTGACCAGCTTAGCCAACGCTACTTCAGCCATGCAACCAGCGGCCAATTCAGCGTGAGCGCTTAGGAAACCCATGCTGCTACACCTGCACCACGAGACCCGTTACCAGTACAGTCCTGCAGTTGAAAACGCGCACCACATCGTGCATTTACAGCCTCCAAGCAGCGCCGCGCAAACAGTGCTGAGCCACGATTTGCAGATAAACCCCGCACCTGGACAGCGGCGCGATGCGTCTGATGTTTTTGGCAACCACCGGACGTTTTTTTCTTTGTACGGCAGCCACCCTGAACTATGCGTGAGCGCGCACAGCGTGGTGCAAACGCACCCGCTAGCAGCGCCTGTGCGTCAAGCAAGTGCCCCCTGGGAGAGCACACGCGAGCGCTACCGCTACCGCGCGGGCAGCACCTTTGAAGCTGCCTGGCAGTTTGTATTCGCTTCGCCGCTTGCGCCACGCCACGCAGAATTCGCTGAGTTTGCGCTGCCAAGCTTCACGCAATCGCGACCACTGGCTGATGCAGCGCACGACCTGATGGCGCGCATTCACCACGCGATGGAATACGACAGTGACGCCACAGAAGTTGACACCCCTGCGCTGGACGCCCTGCGCCAGCGCAAAGGGGTGTGCCAAGACTTTGCGCACATCATGGTGGCCTGCTGCCGGGCGCTTGGCTTGCCCGCCCGGTACGTCAGTGGCTATATGCTGACCCAGCCCGAGCCCGGCCAGCCCCGACTGATTGGCTGCGATGCATCGCATGCGTGGGCATCGGTTTTCTGCCCAGCCGTGGACAGCCCGCACGACTCCAGCTCTGGGCAATGGCTAGACTTTGACCCGACCAACAAGCGCGTACCGCAGGGCGACTACATCACGCTGGCCACTGGCCGCGACTACTTGGACGTGTCACCCCTGCGCGGGGTAATTCACGGCGGGGCGCAGCACACATTAAGCGTAGCCGTCACAGTAACGCCAGTTGATGTCGCCACTTCAACGCTTGAGATTTTTTAACTTTTGCCACCACAAGCCACCACAACCCGAAGGAGCCCAAATGACTGCAAGCAACGACATCTACCAAACCTTGATCACACTCGGCATTACCCTGCCACCACTGTCGATTCCGGCAGCCGCTTACGTGCCGTATGTGCACACCGGAAATCTGATTTTTTTGAGCGGCCACATCGCTAAAAGTAACGGCCAGCCGTGGGTAGGTCAATTGGGTAAAAACATCACGCTCGACGAAGGCAAAGCTGCCGCCCGCGCGATTGCCATTGACCTGCTGGGCACGCTGCACGCAGCGTTGCAAGCCGTGGGCAAAGACTTAAACCACGTCAGCCGTATCGTCAAACTGATGAGCCTGGTCAATTCAACCGGCGACTTTACCGAGCAGCACCTGGTGACCAACGGCGCCAGCCAACTGATGGGAGAAGTTTTTGGCCCAGTAGTTGGTGCCCACGCGCGCAGTGCGTTTGGCGTTGCACAAATCCCGATGGGTGCCTGCGTTGAAATTGAAATGATTGCGCAGGTCGGCTAAGCACCCGCCCGGAAACTCGTACGCTATACATTCAATAGCTTCTTGCGCCCATTTTTATTGGGCTAAACAGCTTTTTAACTATTAATCAACTACAGCAGCAGCGGCTGGGAAAGTACCCAGGCCCTGTTGCAAGGCGCGCCAATCACCCCGCAGCGTGGGCACTTTCTGTTCAAACTTTGACGGCACACCAAACATGCGTTCAAGCGCCATGCGCACTTGCGTCAGGCGCGGGTCGTGCCGATGCGCATCGTCGGTGGTGTCATTGATGCAAAAAAAGCTGATCTCGCCCACGTCAACTTCCAGACTTTGTAGCGCCAGCGTGGTGTCAGTGTCGCCGTTCGATACGTAGCGGTGCGGGTATTCTTTTAGTTTGGCAACCCCATGGGCCAGCGCCCAACGCAGCACAAAATCAGAAACGATCGTGGGCTTGTCCCACACCCTGAACTGGGTGTTGCGCACACCAGCAAACAAGCTTGGGGCTTTTACTTCAAGCTCCCTCAAAAGCGACTTCAACAATGGCCGTGGCGCATGGGCAAACGTGCGCGGTGTGTGCTGGTAACGCTGCAATCTGCCTGCGTCTGCGGCGTGTTCTGCCAGCCAACGCGCCGACTGGCGACAACCGTTTTCAAGCGATGTTGCATCAAGCTGCATTGCGCCATCGCTCACCTGCGCGTCGTCTGACCACGCGGTGTAGATGCCACCCGACCAGAACCAGTCATTGATATTGACTGGTGCGCCGAAAAATACATCGTCGTTGAAGTAAAAAAACCGCTCTGACAGGCCCGGTATGTGGTGAATGTACGACTCAATATTGCCTGAATCAAAAGTTGGCAAATGTGCCGCCGGTATCAAGTGCCGGTGGTCAATGATGCTCAAGCCGCTGTGCGGCGCAAGCCAGTGCGGCACTTGGTCGTCCGTCACGATGTAGATGTGGCCGTGGTCAGGAAAGTACTTAGCGAGTGCCCGCAAGCTGTAACGCAACTCGTCGTTGTCCCGAAACCGCCCCTCAACGTTGCTATACACAGCCATGTCAGTGCGTAAGCTTGTGCTCAGGGTTTGGGTCGCGCGGTGCCTTTTGGCGCGCCATTGCGCATCGTTACCGTCAACCCACAGGTAAACGATGTCAATCTTATTTTTGGCAGTCATGGGGTGCTTGCTGGTCTCGAAAGGTACGCTCGAAAAAGCGAAAAACCTACGATTTTAGCGTTTTTAAGCGTTGCGCGTAGTCCGCTCCTCTAGCCCTGGGTCGCTGAGCAATATCAATATTTGCTATGTTATTTATAGCTGTTTACGCCTATTTTTATTGGGCTACAGGGCTAAAATGCTTAGATTGGTCGCGTCTGGTCGGTATTTGTTGCCGCAGCGCGCCCGCGCCCCATGTCAATGCGCTGCAGCACCACCAGCCCGACCACAAACAACACGGCAGTACTCGCAATGGAAATGCGCTGGTTGCCGCCGGTCATCCAGGTAATTGCGCCATAGCTCAGTGGCCCGATGATGCTGGCCAGCCGGGTGGCAAACGTCCACAGGCCGTAAAACTCGGCAACCTGCTTTGGCGGCGCGAGCATGCCGGCCATCGCCCGCCCGGCCGACTGGCTGCTGCCCATGCACAAGCCCGCCAGCGCTGCAGCGTACCAAAACATGCCTTTGCTGGTGGTGAGCGCCGCAATGATGCAGGTCAGCGCCCAGCCTACCAGCGTCAAGCCCAATGCCCGTTTGTGGCCGATACGGTCTTGCACGTAGCCCAGGCCAAACGCGCCTGCTGCTGCAGCAAAGTTCAAAACAAAAATCAGCACCATGGTTTCTTGCTGCACAAAACCGATAACTTGTTCAGCGTAAATTGCGGCCAGCGTAATAGCTACGGCCACGCCGCCCTGGTAGAACACGGCACACAGCAGCAGCCACATAAAGTCTGGGTAGCGCTTTGCATCGTTGAAGGTTTTTTTCATTTGCAGCAGCGACGCCTTCATGCCGCCTTGCGCCATCGCCGTTGGATTTGGCACGGCGCGCTCTTTCAAAAGCTTAAAAGTCACCATCGCGGCAGCGCCATAAATGGCAGCAGTAATCAGCATGGTGACGGGTACAAATCTGTCGGCTTTAATGCCTTGCTTGCTAGCCCAAATCACGTAGCCCAGGCAAATGCCAAGTGCCAGCATGCCGCCAAAGTAGCCAAAGCTCCAGCCCCAGCCGCTGACTTTTCCCATGCCTTCAGGCTTGGCAAGTTCAGGCAGAAATGCCGCCGTCATCGACTCGCCGTAGCTGAAGAAGGTGTTGGAAACCACGATCAGCACAAACGCCAGCGCCACACTGCCTGGCCCGGCAAATGCCAATGCAGCGGTAGACACAACACAGCCGACAGTAAAAATCGCCAGCAGTTTTTTCTTGGCTGCACGCAAGTCGGCGTACGCGCCCAGGCTGGGCATGGTCAGCATCACGATGGCGTAAGAAATACTCAACGCCGCCGTCCAGGCAAAGGTGGCCCAGTCAGCGCCTTTTGCAATACCACCGACAAAGTAGGCCGCAAACACGGCGGTAATCACGACGGTGGTGTAGCCCGAATTGGCAAAGTCGTACATGGCCCAGCCAAACACCTCGCGCTTTTTTACGCCGGGGTTGAGTGCGTTCTGGTCAAAAATGCCCATGCGGTTGCTCCTGATAAAACGGTTTGATCCGGCTTTGGCGTAGGATTACGCAGCAATTTGAATGCTAACTGCTGGAGATGACATGCCCACCGTGCCTGAGCCGCTTGCGACTGACCAGCAAATTGAGACCGCATTGCTGGAACTGGTGACTCGTCGCGGTTCAAACTCAAGCGCCTGCCCATCGGAGGTTGCCCGCCAGTTAAATGCACAAGCCTGGCGCACGCTGATGCCGCAAGTAAGACAAGTTGCAGCAAGACTGGCGCTGGCTGGGAAAATAAATGTGACGCAGCGCGGCGTGGTTTTGTCACCGGAACACACCTGGACAGGCGCAATAAGACTTCGGCTGGTGCCTGCAAGCTTGGCTACCCTAAACGTTTGGACTAGACCGCCCGCTTAGATTAGGCCCACGGGATTCTAGACAGCCAACGGTCTGTGTAATAGACTGGTTATAAGTTACCAGGTGTTAAAACCCCTAAGCAAAGCGCTGAAATATGCATTGGCATCAACAAGTCCTGGATTCCTAACAAATCCTAACAAGCTCTAACAAGCTCTAACAAGCCGCAAAAAGTAAGTAGCAGATTTTTATGTCCCAACCGTTTGACCTTAGTGAAGACGACACACAAGATGCGGAACTGCCGGTTTTGAGCTTGGGGCTGGCTGGGTTTAACGAAAACCAATGCAAAGAACTCTTCCTTGCTCTGGCGAACCCACTTCCCAATAGACCGGTTTGGCGCATCAGTCCGTTTCAGCTGGCAGACGCATGGCTTTTGTGTGGCGAGAACAGTGCGCCGTCCAGCACCGGTGGTCAAGATACATTGCGCATTGCCGCCGGGCTGCCGCATGACCGATTGTTGACGCTGAGCCTGGCCGACATTGATCGCCCAGTAGCGTTTTCAACACCACTTGGCAGCGCCGATATTCAAGCGCGTTTAACCTTCGATGTGCACTCGCCGGACACCTTGCTTGCGGTGCTGGGAGCGTTTGAACAATGGCTCAGGCCGCTGCGTTCAAAATTCATGCTCGGTGCCCAATTGATGGCACGCGAGTCACAGCTCAAACGGGTGGTTTATCACGTCTCCTGCAATGGACAGTTGCTGGCGGTACTGGATTTTGAGGGCTGGAAAATTGGCATTTTGCCGGAGGCTACGCCTGAACAGCTCGGTTGCGCTTTGTGGGAAACGCGCCCCTCGCAAGCACGCGCCATTCCCAGCCACTTTTCACTTAGCAGCGTGGAACAACTGCGCTGGATTTTTGCCCAACACACGGCGCGCAATGTGCTGCCAAAACGCTACCAGCGACAAGTGGTTTACTTCGCCAACGCGCCCAGCGTGCCACAGACCTGGCTACAGCCAACCCACCTGGTGCTACTGCGCGAGCTGTCAACCCGCCCAGCCACCTTAAAAGAACTGGCCGATCGCGTAGCCATGCCAGTTGAGGCAGTGGCACGGCATTTGGCATGCCTGTATTTTTCGGGCAGCTTGACCACCACACCGGAAAAAGCTGCGACAAAAGCATTTAGTCGCGCCGACACCCCCCTGCCCGGGGGCGCCCGCAAGCCCCGAGCTGAAACAACCATTTTCAATTCAACGCTGCCGCCTGATACAGGCATGATGCTCGATGATGACGACACTGCACCAGCAGGGCTGCAGCGCGAATAACACGCAGCCGCATCGAGCGCTTGCGAATTACGAATTACGAATTACGCAGCAACAGCAAAAAACCTTGCAGTTGCTGATTAAACGCTATTATATTTATAGCTGTTCGCGCCCGTATTACCGGGGCTACAGGTACAAAATGCATAAAATAGCGAGTAAATACAGCTATTCAACCCGCGTAACGGCTGATGGCTTAAAGCCCAAGTCTGACGCCTAGCCTTTGCGCCCGCGTGCTGCTCTGGCGTTGTTCAGGCTGCGGATTTCAAGCGTTTCATCGCGCGCTTTGCCGCCCCTTCCAACGCCATCGATGCGCACGCTGCGGGTGTAGGCCGCCGCGCCCGCAAGCGTGTCTTTGGCGTCGAGGTCAATCAACATCAGGCCGCGGCCACCGCCTGACATTTGTTTGAGTTCTGCAATTTCAAACGTCAAAATTCGCCCGCCGCTTGAGGCGCAAGCTACGTGTGTTGCGGCGCTCAAGGGTGTGCCGCTTGAGGTGCCCCAAGCATGTGAGGGCTTGCAAACCGACTCGCCCTGAGCACAACTGATAAAGGCCTTGCCAGCTTTCAACCGTGAGGTCATGGCCTCCACGCTGGCCAAAAAGCCGTAACCGCCGCTGCTTGACAATAGCAAGGTGGCATTGGCTGGACCGGCAAAATAATGCGCCGGTTGCGTGCCCGATTCAAGCTCAATCAATGACGTGACCGGCTGGCCGTCTCCCCGCGCGCCGGGCAACAACGCCACTGCAACTGAGTAAATACGCCCTGTGCCCTTGGCGGCGCTGCCAAACACCAACAGCGTGTCCACCGTGCGGCATTCAAAGCAGCCATACAAGCCGTCACCTTCCTTGAAGGCAAAGCTGCCTGTTTCATGGCCATGCCCAGTGCGGGCGCGAATCCAGCCTTTGCTGCTGACAACCACTGTGACTGGTTCGTCCAGCACCTTGACTTCGAGCACGGCTTTCTTCTCGGCTTGTATCAGCGTTCGGCGGGGGTCTGCAAACTGTTTGGCGTCCGCCTCAATTTCTTTAACCATCAACCGCTTGAGGGCTGCCGGGCTGCCTAAGATTTCTTCCAGCCTGCCTTGTTCCTCACGCAGAGTTTTCAGCTCTTGCTCAATTTTGATGGCTTCCAGCCGCGCAAGCTGGCGCAGGCGGATTTCCAAAATATCTTCGGCTTGGCGGTCGCTGAGCTTGAAGCGCTCTATCAGCGCGGCCTTTGGCTCATCTGACTGACGAATGATGGCAATCACCTCATCAATATTGAGCAGCACCAGCGCCCGACCCTCCAGGATATGGATACGGTCAAGCACTTTGGTCAAGCGAAATTGGGAGCGGCGAGCGATAGTGGCCTGTCGGAACTCTATCCACTCGGCCAGCATTTGCCGCAATGATTTTTGCGCGGGCCTGCCGTCCAGGCCAATCAGGGTGAGGTTGATCGGCGATGAAGTCTCTAAACTGGTGTGCGCCAGCAGCGTCGTGATGAGCTCGGCTTGCTCAATGCGGCTGGTTTTTGGCTCAAACACCAGGCGCACAGCGGCTTCTTTGCCGGACTCGTCTCGCACTACATCCAGCACCGCCAGCAGTGTTTGTTTGAGCTGCAGTTGGTCAGTACTCAACGCTTTTTTGCCCGCCTTGATTTTCGGGTTTGTCAGCTCTTCAATTTCTTCCAGCACTTTTTGGGTGCTGACGCCAATCGGCAGCTCTGTGACGACCAATTGCCATTGGCCACGCGCCAGGTCTTCAATCTTCCAGCGGGCGCGTACTTTCAGCGAGCCTCTGCCAGTGCTGTAGGCCGCTGCAATCTCGGCCGTACTGGAAATAATTTGTCCACCGCCGGGGTAGTCGGGGCCCGCCACGATGGCGTACAGCTCAACGTCCGCCAGCTTGGGGGTTTTGATCAACGCGATGCACGCGTCTGCGATTTCGCGCAGGTTGTGGCTCGGAATTTCAGTGGCCAGGCCCACTGCAATGCCGCTGGCACCGTTAAGTAGCGAAAACGGCAGGCGTGCCGGTAACTGGCGCGGCTCTTCAAAAGATCCGTCGTAGTTGGGGATGAAATCCACCGTACCTTCGTCAAGCTCGTCAAGCAGCAGCGACGTGATGCGGGCCAGGCGAGCCTCGGTGTATCGCATGGCCGCAGCGCTGTCGCCATCGCGTGAGCCAAAGTTGCCCTGACCGTCTACAAGTGGGTAGCGCTGGCTGAAGTCTTGTGCCATGCGCACCATCGCGTCGTATGCGGCGCTGTCGCCGTGCGGGTGGTATTTGCCCAGCACGTCGCCCACCACACGCGCGCTTTTTACTGGCTTGGCTCCGCTCGCGCCGTTGGCCCCGCCAAAACCCAAACCCATGCGCGACATGCTGAACAAAATGCGGCGCTGTACGGGTTTTTGACCGTCACAGGCATCGGGCAAGGCCCGACCCTTGACGACGCTAAGCGCGTATTCAAGGTAAGCGCGCTGGGCGTAACTTGACAAGCTGTCGGCGTTGGCCGACTCAGGCGCGCTGGGCGCGGCCTCTGGCGTAAAAAGATCCATGGAGTTCTAGAAAAACAAACAGAAAAATTAAAAAACGACTGTTGACTGTTAAAAGTCCGTGGGCACCGTGTTTGCAGCGACTGCACCACCGACTGGTGGGCCAGCGGGCGTGGCTTTTGGCCTTGGCAACAACCCCGGCACCATATTGTTGCGGCCCAGCACCGCACCAGCATTAGGCGCGCCGCCCATCATCTCCATGCGTACCCGCCCACCCGCGCGCGCCTCCACCAACACAGGAGGCGGCTTGAGGAAGGCGTACATCTGCATCACGGTTTTGACGTAGTTTTTAGTCTCTGGGTAGTTGGGGATTTTGTTGCCCGCACGCTGAACAGCACCTTCGCCAGCGTTGTAAGCGGCCACGGCAAGCTCTGGCTGGCCCGGAAACATTTTGATCAAGTCCCTCAAGTACGTAGCGCCAGCGCGAATATTGGTTTTGGGGTCCGTCAGCTTTTGCGCCAGTGGCGTTTTGTCATCGGCTTTTACACCGTAGCGCTCAGCTGTCGGCGGCATCAGCTGCATCAGGCCGACCGCGCCTTTGGGCGACACGGCGCGGGGGTCGTAGCCGGATTCCGCAGCTATCAAAGCCTGCAGCAACTCGTAGTCAATGCCGTGCAAAACCGATGCGTCTCTTATCAGATGCTTGACCGCCTTGTAACCCGGAGACACATCAAAAAATGCGAGCAATTTGGCTTGCGCCCGACTACCTTCGGCGTCTTGCGGAGTGGACCTGGGCGGTTGCGCTGCCAAACTGGCCGCGCCGCCACCGGCAGAAAAACTCTCTCCAGTTTTGAAAAAAAGCTGGTAGCGTTCATCGAGTTTTTCAGCTGAGAAATGCGCTACGCCTTGCGCGTCAACATAGCCCCACACGTCGGCCCAAGAGGGCAAGCACGCTGCGGCAAACACAAGTATCGAGAACCACTTAGAAAGCCGACGCAAAGGAGTAACCATCACACGTCTACCTCCACCGCATCACCGTGCAGCTCCATCAACTCGCGCCGGGCAGCGGCTTCGCCCTTACCCATCAGCTTGGTGATCAAGCCCTCAGTCTGCGCAAAACTCTGATTGCCCAGTTGCACTGGCAGCAAGCGGCGCGTGTCCGGGTTGAGTGTGGTTTCCCACAGTTGCTCGGCATTCATTTCACCCAGGCCCTTAAAGCGGCTGATGCTCCATGACCCTTCACGCACGCCTTCTTTGCGCAGCTTGTCCAAAATGGCCGTCAGCTCGCCGTCGTCGAGTGCATAGGCTTTTGACGCTGGTTTTTTGCCGCGCGCAGGCGCGTCCACCCGGAACAGCGGTGGCCGTGCCACATACACA
>JANPDQ010000128.1:0-2538 GCA_031431575.1 Polaromonas sp. | reverse complement strand
GCGGCCTGCAAGGTGCAGGGAACTACGCGAAGCGAGCGACCGTGGGGGCCACATTATTGAGGCGGTTCGCGGTATTCAACGTAAGCGCGGCCGCGGATTTCTTGCGCCCACAACTCGTAGGCGTCTTCCTGCTTTTTCTCGCGCAGCGTGGCGCGCGCTAGCTCACGCTGGTCTCTGGTTGAGAGTTTGGTTTCACGCCGCTCCATAACCTGAATCAAATGCACGCCAAAACGCGAAACCAGCGGCTCAGATACCTGTCCTGGAGCCAAGCTGTTCATGACTTGCTCAAACTCCGGCACGAACATGCCGGGATTGGCCCAGCCCAAATCGCCACCGTCTTTGGCAGAGCCGTCATCGCTGATGTCGCGGGCCAACGCTGCAAACTCCGCCTGCCCCGCAGCAATGCGTTTTTTTGCATCCGCAAGTTTCGCCTTGGCAGAAACTTCGTTCTGTTGGGCCGATACGCGCAGCAAAATGTGCCGGGCTTTGGTTTGCGTGATGTTCACACCCGCCATGCCTGCCTGGCGCTTTTCAACGACTTTCAAAATATGAAACCCGGCGCCGCTGCGCACTGGCCCAGCCACACCGCCGGTGCGCAGGTCTTTGGTGGCGTCAACAAACAAGGTCGGGTAGCGGTCAGCGCTTTGCAGGCCCATCACGCCGCCGGTAGCGCGGGTCGGTGCATCTGAGAACTCATTGGCAAGCGCTGCAAAATCAGCACCGCCGCGTGCTTTGTCAAACGCCAGTTGGGCTTTGGCTTGCAATGCTGCGATCTGCGGGGCGGTCGCGATTTCGGGCACAGCAATCAAAATCTGCGCAAGGTTTATTTCCAAGGCGGAGGTGTCAACGCCACCGTCTTGCTCGCGCAAAAACTGGTCAATCTCAGACTCGGTGACGGTGACGCGCGCATCGACTTCGCGCTGGCGAAAACGGTTGACGAGTAGCTCGTCCCGCAGCTCACCCTGAAACTTGGCGAACGGGATTCCGTCTGCAGTCAAGCGCTGGCGCAGTGCTTCAACCGTCATCTGGTTTTGCTGCGCGACGTTTTGTACTGCGCTTTGCATCGCGCTGTCTTCCACCCGCAAGCCGGACACGCGGGCCGCCTGCAGTTGTGCTTTGTCACTGATCAGCCGCTCAAGCACCTGGCGCGCCAGCTCGGGGCGGCTTGGAAGCGCACCGCCCTGCTGCGTGAGTTGCTGCTCGGCGCGCAGCAATTTGCCGCGCACCTCGTTGTTGGTCAGCGGCTCAGAATTGACCACCGCAACAATAAAGTCGGCAGATCGCTGTACGTTGGCAGGGGGCAGTCCGCCGCGGTTGAACGTCGGGGCTGACTGGCGCAGCGGCCCGGTAGAGGGCCGCAAGGTTTGGGCATAGGCGGCAACGGCAGGCACACCCAGCAAAGCGGCCAACATGACGTTGCGGGCGCGCGATGAAAGCAACTTGAGGCGTTTTTGAAATCTGAAGTTAGTCATAGTTGGTGAAGCGGCTAGGCGCGGTTACTTGGTCACGCAAAAATTGGTAACGCGGAATGTTGGACTTTAATACGTTGAGCGGGTTCACCCCAAGCCTTGAGAAACCGACCAATTCAAGCTGAAACAGAATCCGGGTGTTGGCACTGGCCGTTGTGTTTTGCGAGCGCTGCAACACCACGCGGCCAATCCAGCAGCAGCCATCGTACTCAACACCAACCACTGCATCCACCAGTTTTTTATCCTGAAAGCTGTAGTTCAATCGGCCCACACCATAGTAGCGCCCGCCGCCCTGACCTTGGCCCGCCCCCAGGTCTTTGCCTTTGTCGCCCCACAGGTCATTGATAGGCCACTGCCAGCCAACGTCTATTGAATTGCTCAGGTTGCGCTGACGCCGCAGCGCTGCGCTTACTACGCGGTAGTTGCTGGGGTTGTAGCGCACACCAAACGTTGAACGCTCAGACACGCCCAGCTTGGGGTTGTACTGCACCGTTGCATCGAACGACCACTGCGGCACCCAGTTGACGGTGGTGCCAAACAACAAATCACTGACCCGGTCAGACACCGGCAGTCCGCCCGGCAGTGTCACTTTCTGGTCTGAAAACCGCAGCCGCTGTGCTACTCCAAAGCGCACGGCTTCATTGCCAGTTTGGGCGTCAATCAACCGCGATGTCACGCCCAGCGTGAGTAGATTGGCGTCTGAAATCCGGTCGTTGCCAACGAAGGCGTTTTCAGTAAACACGGTGGCAAAGTTAAAGTCATTTGCACCCGAATCGTAGTTCGGCAGCAGCGCCTGGTCTCGATAGGGCGTGCGCACATAAAAAGCTCTGGGCTCCAGCGTCTGGGTGAAGTCGCGGTCAAACAAGCGTGCCTTGCGTTCGTACTGCAAACCGCCATCCAGACTGAATGTTGGAACCACGCGCGTTGCCGCCCGAGCACCCGACAACGGCCCAACGCCGACGGCCAAAGGCGCGTCAAATCGGTAGCTGGTGGCGTGTAGCTGCAGCTTGGGCGTGATGTAGCCGCCGGGCGCAGTCCACGGGTAACTGATACTGGCAGTAGCAACGGC
>JANPDQ010000127.1:0-21668 GCA_031431575.1 Polaromonas sp. | reverse complement strand
CTGATGGCCAAGGCAGCAGTCAAGGCAATGACAAGCGGGCTGGGCATGGTCAGCACATTGCTGCTTAAAGACACTTCTGACCGCACCGCTTATAAAGTTTTTGAGGCGGACGGGATGCGCGCCCTGCCCGGCTTTGAATTTGCCAGCAACCTGATGCTGCTGCCCGACATGGGCAGTTTTAAAGTTTTGCCGTGGGTCGAAAAAACCGCATGGGTGCAGTGCCAGCCCTGGTTTGCCAACGCGGCACCAGTCGCGCTGGATACGCGCCGCGTGCTGCAAACCGCCCTCGCCCACCTTGGCGCCGCTGGGTACGGCATGGTGTGCGGCCTGGAAGTGGAGTTCCATATTTACAAAATGAACGGGGACGGCGCACGCCATCAGCTAGACCCCGTGCTGGCCGACTGGCCTGGCCCGGTACCCCAAGTCAGCTTGATTCACCCCGGCTACCATTTGCTGTCTGAACAATGGGTTGACATGGCCGATGAGCCTTTGGCGATCGTCAGGCGGGTCGCACAAGGGTTGGGCTTGCCTTTAACGTCGCTTGAAATTGAATTCGGCCCGAGCCAGGTGGAGGCGGTGTTTGAGCCAACCGACGCACTGACTGCAGCTGACAACATGGTGCTTTTTCGCAGCGCGGTCAAGCAGGCGCTGCGGCGCGCGGGCTACCACGCTACGTTTATGTGCAGGCCACCGTTTGACAACATCATGTCCAGCGGCTGGCATTTGCACCAGTCGTTGGTAGACCTTAAAACTTCGCAAAACGCCTTCATGCGGTCTGAACCTGCGCAAGGCCAAACTGCTCACCATACTGACCATGCTGGCCACACACTTTCCAGCAGCGGTCAACATTACCTGGCAGGCTTGCTCGCCCACGCGCAGGGCATGGCAGCTTTTTGTGTGCCCACGATCAATGCGTACAGACGGTTTCAGCCAAATGCGCTTGCCCCACTAGCAGCGGTGTGGGGCCATGACAACCGGGGCGCCATGCTTCGCGTGATTGGCCAGCCGCATGATTCGGCAACCAGAATTGAAAACCGAATTGGCGAGCCTGCGGCAAATCCGTATTTGTATATCGCGTCCCAAATTTACGCTGGGCTTGACGGCATCAAAAGGCAGCTGACGCCGCCGCTGGCAACGCAGTCGCCTTACCAATCACAAGCAAACGGACAAGCAGACACGCAAATACAACGGCTGCCCGGCACTTTGCAGCTTGCGCTTGATGGTCTTGCTGCCGACGATGTTTTGCGTGGTGCTTTTGGGGCTGAATTTACCGACTACTTTATGCACATCAAGCGTGCCGAAATCGCCCGTTACCAAGCGGCGCCCGACCCGGCTGAATGGGAACGGCGAGAATATTTTGGACGAATTTAGGCGCGACACCCCTAAAAACCAGAAACCCGAAACCAGAAACCAGTAACTGATGAGCACTTCGATCACTATTAATTTCATAGCTGCTTGCGCCCATAAAACGGGAGCTACAGGCACTTTTGATACTAAAAACACCACTAAAAAAGTCGGAAAGATCGGAAAAAGCCTGATGGAGGCGGCCATCAAAGGCGGCATAGACGGCATTGCAGCGGACTGCGGCGGCCTCATGACGTGTGCAACTTGCCACGTCATCGTTGCTGATGAATTCGTCGCGCTTTTGCCGCCGCCGGGCGATGAAGAACTGGCCATGCTGGCTTTTACCGCCGTACCGCGCGAACCCAACAGCCGCTTGAGCTGCCAAGTCACCCTTACTGCTGCGCTGGATGGGCTAACGGTTGCGCTTCCAGCGAGCCAGTATTAAAAAACTGCTCGATTGACTTCGTTATTGCCCTTGAGCTCGGTCGGCGGTTGATCGGAACCGTCATGCCCAGCCACCAATTTACGCAGCAGGCGCACCAATTGGTCACGCTCCTGCTCGTCAAGTGGGTTGACAATTCTTAGCTGGGCTTTGGCAACTGCTCTTTTCATGGCAAAGGCAACTTGCCTGCCCTCTTGAGTAATCCACAGCAACTTGCGCCGCTTGTCCCCAGCGTCAGCGGCCCGCGTTACCCAGCCTTTGACCTCAAGCCGCGTGATCACTGATCCAAACGTTGCCGGATCAAACGCCACATTTTTAGACAAGGTGATTTGGTCTTCACCGGGGTCGTCAATCAGCGCGTTCAAAATCGCAAATTGCACGGGTGTGGCGTCAAAAGCGGCAGTTTCTTCCATGAAAACAGCAACCGCGATTTGCTGCGCGCGGCGAATCAAATGGCCTGGAGCCGTTGCAAACTTATAGCTTTTTGTCATGCCGCGAGTTTAAAGGCGCAAGCGCCAGGAAATGGCTCTCCTGGGTGAGGGTTTTTCTGGTTGCCACTTTTAATAAGCATGCTTATTATTTATTCGGGTTGACAGAAAAACCAAGCTGCATAGCTCAGACTGGGGCGCGAAGAAATTGGGCCTGTAAAGCTGTTTAAATAGCGGCTACTTTTTTAACCGATGAACATTTACCTATGGAACCCTCCGTGAAGCCGCAAAACGCCAGACCCAAACAGCCACGCCGCACCACTCTAGGCGCTATTATCTTCATAGCTACTTGCGCGCTTAGTATGGGCGCTACAGCCCAAAACAGCATAAAAAAATCGACTCTAGCGGCTGCAGCAGCGCAGTGGCCTACCAAGCCTGTGCGCATTTTGGTGGGCTTTCCGGGCGGCTCTACGCCCGACATGGCCGCGCGCACGCTGGCCGAGCCTTTGTCACGCGCACTTGGTCAGCCAGTAATTATTGAGAACAAGCCGGGGGCTTCGGGCAACATCTCCGCAGACCTGGTGGCCAAAGCCACTGACGACCACACGCTGGGCGTAGTCATCAACGGCAACCTGACTTCAGCCAAGCTGCTGTACTCAAAGCTGCCGTACGACCCTGCCAAAGACTTCACACCCATTTCGCTGCTGACCACTGCGCCTTTGGTACTGGTGGCGCCCACCAATTTGCCATCGGGTGTAGCGTTTTTTGATGCGGCCAGAGCGGGCGGCGACAAGTGGAACTACGGCTCGGTGGGCAATGGCTCAGTGGGGCATTTGGGCATGGAGCTGCTCAAGTCCAAAGCGGGCGGCTTGCAAGCTGTGCACGTACCTTACCAGGGCAATCCGCAAGTAGTTACTGCGCTGCTGGGCGGGCAACTACAAATGGCGCTGGTTCCACCTGGTATTGCGCTGCCGCAAATCAAGGCAGGCAAGCTCAAAGCGATCGGCTTGAGTAGTGGGCGCAGCGCGTTGGCTACTGAAATTGCACCGCTTGCCGATGCTGACATTCGCAATTTCAGCCTTGAAGTGTGGACGGCTCTGGTTGGCCCTGCCAGCCTGTCTAAAGCGGCGCAGGCCAAGTTGAACGCGGAAGTCTCAAAGATCATTCGCGACGCTGACACCCGCCAAAAATTGTTCAACCAGGGCTGGCAAGCAGTCGGTACATCGCCCGAAGGTTTGGCTACCCGTGTAAAAAGTGAAACCGCAATTTTGGGCGGAATCATTGAAATGCGCGGCATCAAAATCGAATGATGTAATTACCAAATCGCCATACAAAACACGCAGGGCCTACCGCAGTCATGACAACGCCTGAATTGCTCGCCAAAACGCAGGTATCTGCTGCTGAGCGCAAGGCGTTTTATGACGCGATTGGCCAGCACAGCCTGACGCCGCTCTGGGAAGTGCTGCACTCCCTCGTGCCGCCCTCACCTGCCACACCTTGCGTGCCCGCGCTTTGGAAGTACAGCGACATTCGGCCGTTTTTAATGGCATCAGGCCAGCTCATCACCGCCGAAGAAGCCGTACGCCGCGTACTGGTGCTTGAAAACCCGACGCTGCGCGGCCAGTCGTGCATCACGCAGTCGCTGTACGCGGGTCTGCAGGTTATTTTGCCGGGGGAAGTAGCACCCAGCCACCGCCACACGCAAAGTGCGCTGCGGTTTGTTGTCGAGGGGCATGGCGCATATACGGCAGTTGACGGTGAACGCACGCAAATGCAGCCGGGCGACTTCATCATCACCCCGAGCTGGACCTGGCATGACCATGGCCACGACCAAGGCCACAGTGGACAGGTCGATGCCGCTGAGCCCGTGGTGTGGCTTGATGGCCTGGATATTCCCATGCTGCGGTTTTTTGACGCTGGTTTTGCTGAAAACGGCACCGTGGCCAGCCAGCCGATCAGCAAGCCGCAGGGCATTAGCGCCCACCGCTACAGCGCCAATATGCTGCCCATGCGCTATGACGCGCCGTTTGGCCAGACCTCGCCCATTTTCAGTTACCCCTACGAACGCACACGCCACGCACTGTATCAACTCGAGCACCATGCCGATGTCGATGCCTGGGACGGTATCAAACTGCGCTACGTTAATCCAGCTACAGGCGGCTCACCGATGCCGACAATGGCAACATTCATGCAACGGCTGCCTGCAGGCTTTAGCGGCAAGCCATACCGCCAGACGGATGGTGCGGTATTCAGCGTGGTTGAAGGCCATGCCCGTGTCAGCATTGAATCAGGTGGGCGGACCACCGTGTTCGAGGTCAGTGCACGCGACCACTTTGTAATTCCGTCGTGGCACACCGCCAAGTTGTCCAGCGATGCTGGCTGCGTGCTGTTTAGTTTTTCAGACCGACCAGTGCACCAGGCATTGGGCATACACAGAGAAGAAAGAATGCAATGAGTGATGTATCAAGCTACGTTTTTGCGCCGCCCGCCACGGTCTCGGTGCCGATTGTCGGCAGTGACAAGCGCTTTGCCGTTCACCGCGTGTACTGCGTCGGTCGCAACTACGAAGAGCACGCAAAAGAAATGGGGTTTACCGGCCGTGAACCGCCGTTTTTCTTTTTAAAGCCGGCCGATACGGTCGTCGCGGTTGAAACCGGACAAACGGGCAGCATCCCCTACCCGAGCCTCACGAAAAACTTTCACCATGAGATTGAACTGGTTGTTGCAATTGGCACAGGCGGAAAAAACATCCATGCTGCTGACGCGCACAAGCACATCTTCGGCTACGCCGTGGGCCTGGACATGACACGCCGCGATCTGCAAGGCGAAATGAAAAAAGCCGGTCGGCCCTGGTGCATCGGCAAAGCCTTTGACCATTCCGCGCCAATCGGCCCCATCACTCCAGTTGCGCAAGCCGGCGACGTGAACAACGCAGAGCTGTATGTGCAGGTGGGCGGCATTGACCGCCAGCGCAGCAACGTGTCCAAACTTATCTGGAATGTGGCCGAGACAATTGAGCACCTGTCCGCCGCGTGGGAGCTGAGGCCAGGCGATTTGATTTACACCGGAACGCCGGAAGGCGTGGCCGCAGTGGTGAGCGGCGACACCATGGTGTGCGGCGTAGCTGGGCTTGGCACGCTGACGGTAGCGGTCAAATGAAGGCGCTTGAAAGCGCGGCCAGGCTTTGCGCAGTTGCTGCTGGTCTGCTGCTGACAGTGATCACGCTGATCACCTGCGCAAGTCTGGTGGGCCGCAATACGTTCGGAGTTACCGTTGCCGGAGATTTCGAGCTGACAGGCGTGGCTGCAGGCGCGGCCATCGCACTTTTTATGCCGTATTGCCAAGTCAGACGCGGCAATATCATTGTGGACTTTTTCACCGCCAAACTTCAGCCCACTACCCACGCGGCCCTGGACCGGTTCGGCGCGCTGCTTTTGGCGCTGGTTTTTGCGCTGGTTGCATGGCGCACCTCGCTGGGTGGCCTGAATTCGTTTTCAACCAATTCTGAAACCCAGATTTTGGGCTTTCCGGAATGGGTGGCATATGCCGCAATGGTGCCGCCGTTTGTGCTGACCAGCGCGATTGGCCTGCACCAGGCAGTTTTTGGCAGCCCATTGGCATCACAGGCGCATTCATGAGCGCGATCAGCCTGGCGCTCACCATTTTCGGGATCATGCTGGTGCTCATGGCCGTTCGGGTGCCGATTGCGGTGTCAATGTTTGTCGCTGGCGGGCTGGGTTATGTTGCACAAACCGGAACCGGGCCGTTTCTGAGCTTCATGAACACGCAAGCCTTTGCGCGCTTTGCCAGTTATGACTTGTCGGTGATTCCACTCTTCATCCTGATGGGCCACTTCGCAACGCAAGGCGGCATCAGCAAAGCGTTGTTTCGTTTTGCCGCCGCGCTCATGCGGCGTTTTAAGGGCGGCTTGGCCATGGCGTCTGTTATGGCCTGCGCGGCTTTTGGAGCGATTTGCGGATCGTCTGTGGCAACCGCCGCCACTATTACCAGCGTGGCGTTACCAGAGATGAAACGCCACGGCTATTCGGGCCGTTTGTCTACCGGCACATTAGCTGCGGGCGGCACATTGGGTATTTTGATTCCGCCGTCAGTTCCGTTGGTAATTTACGCAATTTTGGCGGAACAAAACATCGCCAAGCTGTTTGCAGCGGCGATGGTTCCCGGAATCATTGCAATGCTGGGCTACCTGGTGGCTATTGCAATTTATGTGAGAGTGGTTCCTGGCCAGGCACCCGCTGTTGACGACACCGGCGAGACCGTTACACCAGCGCTTGTTGTGGGCGTTGCGCCCATCGCATTGATCTTTACTTTGGTGTTTGGCGGTATTTATGGAGGCTGGTTTACACCCACTGAAGGTGCTGCGGTGGGAGCCGCAGCTACGCTGGTAGCTGCACTACTGCGGCGTGAGCTGACGTGGGACAAATTCAAGCTGTGCTTTTACGCAACCGCTGAAAGCTCGGCCATGATTTTCCTGATCTTTATCGGCGCTGACCTGATGAACTCTGCATTGGCGCTGACCCAAGTGCCCAACCAGCTGGCAACGGTGGTGGGCAGTTGGGGTTTGTCGCCCCTGATGGTGGTGAGCGCAATTTTGCTGTTTTATGTGGTGCTGGGTGCAGTGATGGATGAGTTGTCTATGCTGCTACTGACGATTCCCATTTTCTTTCCGATGGTGATGGGTCTGGATTTCGGTATGCCCAAGGAATCGGTGGCCATCTGGTTCGGCATCATGGTACTGATGACGGTCGGGTTTGGGCTGTTGGCCCCGCCGGTGGGGCTTAATGTGTATGTGGTGAACGGCATGGCAAAAGATGTTCCCATCAGTGAAAGCTACCAAGGGGTCATGCCATTTTTAATCAGCGACACCCTGCGCACGATTTTGTTGTTGTTTTTCCCGGGAATTTCGCTGTGGCTGGTGAAATACGTTTCTTGAACAAGCGCGGCGCCTGGCTCTGGTAGAAACCACACTCTGCCTTCATCAATCGCAGTTTTATAGGGCATGTACGGGTTTTCAAAATCAGCCGCTGGCTTTAAATTTTCACTGTAAATTCTCTTAACTTTCAAGGACTTTTATGATCGCTCGCCGTTCACTTCTTCAATCCGGTGCCGCAGTGGCTTTGGGCGCGCCTGCGCTCTCAGGCTTTGCGCAGCAAGCAGTGACATTGAAGTTTCACACCTTCATGTCACCGCAGTCAAATGTTTGGCTGAGCATGCACAAACCGTGGATGGAAAAAGTTGAAAAAGAATCCGGCGGCCGCATCAAGTTTGAAGGCTACCCCGCCATGCAGCTGGGCGGCACACCGGTGCAGCTGTACGACCAGGCCAAAGACGGTGTGGTTGACGTGGTGTGGACACTGCCCGGCAACACCGCTGGCCGTTTTCCGCGGGTCGAGGTGTTTGAGTTGCCGTTCATGATGAACAATGCCGAAGCTACTTCCAAAGCGTATTGGGAGTACTTCCAAACCGTTGCCAGCGACGAGTTCAAAGACACCCAGGTCATCGCCCTGCAAGTACACGGCCCCGGCGTGATTCACACGGTCGACAAGGCAGTTAAATCCATCGCCGACTTGCGCGGCATGAAGGTACGCGGCCCGACCCGGCAAGTGACAAAGCTTTTGGGTGTGCTGGGTGCCACACCAGTAGGCATGCCGCTGCCAGGCATTCCTGATGCACTGAGTAAAGGCACCATCAATGGTTGCGTGATTCCTTGGGAGGTGGTGCCATCTGTCAAAGTCAATGAGCTGACCAAGTTCCACGCCGAATTTGACCCTGCCGGCGGCAGCCTGTACACCACCACGTTCGTGATGGCGATGAACAAGGCAAAGTACAACTCGCTGGCACCTGACTTGAAAAAGGTGATCGACAACAACTCCGGTATGGCCACGTCAGCGTTCCTGGGCAAAACCCAACAGGGCAACGATGGCATTGGCCGCAAGTCCGCCAGCGACCGTGGCAACACCATCTACACCATCAGCGTCGCTGAAGCGCAGGACTTCCGCCGCAAAGCGCGCACGGTCGAAGTCGAATGGGTCGAAGACATGAACAAAAAGGGCTTTGACGGCAAGAAACTGCTGGAAACCGCCAAAATGTTGATTGAAAAGCATGGCAAAACCACCAAGGCCTAAACCGATTGAGCGCAGTTAAAAAAACCGGCTTTGTAGCCGGTTTTTTATGTTTTACACCACGTTTTTAAGCATTTTCGACCTGTAGCCTAATGAATTCGGGCGCAAACAGCTATTGTTTTAATAGTCCTACCGAGGGCCAAACCTTGGATAGACAGCTAAAAATGCGGAACTTGCGCTGATCAACACCAGATGGGGCGCGGTGACTGCCGCTAACGCCACGATCAGCCAGCGCAGCGCAGCGGCAGGCTCTGCAATCGTGGAAAAATCCAGGCTCAGCAGCCACCACAACCCCGCACTGAGCAGCCACGTTGCACAAAGCGTGGCAAAAACCCCCACTGCAACAACCCCAGGCTTTAAAACCGAAGCGTTCGCGCCTGCCATCCACCCACGCCGCACCCTCCAAATGTGCACCGGGGCGTGGTACAGGCCAAAATAAATCGCGAACGCCATCAACGGTGAAAATAACGCATAGGCAACAATGCAGCCCGACAGCTCAGCCCAAGCGTGCCTGGCCGCATATGCCCGTTTCAATCCGCAAGCTCCAATCCAAACCACCAGCAACGCTAGCCACACAGCCGCCATGGCCTGCCACACCTGAACTGCTATGGCGTCTACCACCGGCGCTAGCGTTTGCGCCAGCTTGCTGGGTGCTAGCCAAACGGGCACCATAATCGGCGCACCACCCACCACGGCACGGGTAAGGTTCGCAGACCAGGGCTGAAGGCCGTTCCAGCGCCCGTACGGCTCGCCAAAATGCCAAACGGACATCAAAATCAGCAGCCACAAAGCAACATTGACCATGCCACTTAGCCACCAACCTAAAACAACCACTGCAGCGAGGTAGGCACCCAACCACTGCATCAACCGCATTCGGTCGGTAAATCGGCGCTGCAAAATCGCGGCGTCAAGCGCGCCGTGTACAAACCCAACCGTCAAACTCAAGCCCACCAGCGCCCAAGCTCCAGCTTGCGGCCACTCGCGGTCCAAAAAACTTAGTACTGCCAGCAAAACTACTGACACTCCGCCCAGGCTGATCAATTTGCTTTGCTGACGACCCACCTAGCCCACCAAAACCCGGCGCACCGCGCGCAAGAAATGAAGCTTTGGCAATTGCAAACTGACTTGCAAGCGTTGCGCCAAGCTGGGCCGACCCGACAAGAAACTCACCCACGTATCAGGGGACACGCCTTTGAACATCGCCATGAAAAACTCAGGCGCACGTCGCCAGTCGGCTTTGATTCCGTCGCAGAATATTTTGTCCATCCAGGCGTCGAGCCAATCACGCCGATACGGGGGCACGCGTACGTCTGCAAGTGCAACTCCGCTGAAACACAGCGCAATGCGTTTGGCTTCGGCAATCGTTTCTAAAAATGCAAATCCAGTGGAAGCGCGCAGCGTTCCGGCGGCCTTTCCAAGCGCTACCACTTTGCCTTTTTCGTCAGGGCCCTCGCTCTGGCGCGTCCGTGCCTGTAAATCCAGGCAACCCGCCTCTTTGTATACACATTTGTATTCAGTGATTCCATAGCGCGACTGCAAGTAGCTGCGTAACTCGGTTGCGTAGTCTGGTTGATGGGAGAAAGCAGACATCCAGGTACTTTCCACCAGCGCTTGGCGCGGGCCGTAAGGCAAGACGTACAAAAAATGCAAGCCGTTGGTTGCTGGCTGAAAGTTCATCAGGTCTACTGCTCTGTCGTCAAAGCAGTCGGCAGCAGTCTCAATCTCCCAGCCCTCAAAGTGTTGGCAGAACGAACTTGCCAGCGGCTTCTGATTTGGACGCCCGTCCATGACCCACGAAGCCGTTATCAGCGTGCCGTCCGCCAAAATAACGGCGGGTTTATCGCCAGGCAGCACATCACGCACGCTAGAGTTCATCTTGAGATGTACGTTTGAGGTCTGCGCAATTTGCGCCACAGCAAAGTCGTAAAACGCATCAGCGTCAATGCTGCAATACGCGCCGCTGCCGCTATGTTCTTCGCTAATTCCTTTGTAGCTTAAGCGCCAGGCATTCCAACGCTTGCGCTCTAGTGCGCTGTAGCGGTGGGGTTGGGTGTGCCAGTAACTCCAGGTACGGTCGCGCCAATACACGGCGCGCTTTTCAAGCACCAGAACCCGTAAGTGGGCAAATTCAGGTTGCGCTAGTTCAACGGCTAAGGACAAACCGCCCAAGCCGCCCCCAACTATCACAATGTCCCAGTCGATCACAGTCATTGAAAAGAGCTTGAAAAAAATCGCAGTTGATGCCTAAGTGGCCTGCACAAAACAAAAAGACCCAGCCTGCAATTTACTTTGCCGGCCGGGTCAGAGGAGTTTTAACGCAGTGCCAGAACTTACAGCGCAAGCATCGCTTCGCGAATTTTCTGTTCGCGAACA
Organism: Polaromonas sp.; assembly: GCA_031431575.1. GTDB lineage: Bacteria > Pseudomonadota > Gammaproteobacteria > Burkholderiales > Burkholderiaceae_C > Polaromonas. The sequence goes on along the minus strand of JANPDQ010000127.1, from coordinate 10,938 downwards.
ATTTGCCGCACGGTGTAGATGGCGACCATGCCGAAGCCAACCTTGTTAAACAAGTCGGCGATGTTGTAGACCAGCTCACGGCCGATACGTACGTCAGGTGAATTTGAAATCAGCGTCAGCAGGTAGCCGAGCGGGTAAATGGCCCAGCCCAGCACAATGAACAATTTCAAACGGCTTAGTCCAACTTTCACTGGGCCAAGTTTGTTTGCTGAAGCATTGGTCACAGCGGTGTACAAAATAAAAATAATAAACAGCCAGGCAAGGCAACTGACACCAAACATCGCCCAGCCAATTAAGGTAGAGCCCTTGGCAGCGTTGATGGACGACTCACCGGCCAGACCAAACAAAATCATCATCACGTCCGCCACGATCACCAGCAAAGCGACTGCTGGAGCTTCATCACCCCCCAGCATTTCTGGAAACTTGAGTACCAGCAGCGGCGTAGTGACCAGCCAGTCGATATAACGCAGGACGGTGGGGTAGTCACCCTTTGCGAGCGCGTCAGTACCAATTCCGTACTTGTAGTTGATGATGCCGTACATGATGGCGGCCATCAGGCAGTACACGGCGGACGTAACCGCGTTGGACTGGTGCTCAATGGGCAGCGTGCTTTTAATCAGCGAAAAATAGTAGGCGCCGCCGACCATACCAATAAAACCCATTAAAAACGAAAACTGCGTGGCCATGATCAAGTCGAATTGCATGGATATTCCTTAAAAATTTAAATGCACTGAAAAAAATAGAAGCTAAGGCGGGTTAATTTGATAACCCCAGGTAACGCGAACCGAATTTTTCTGCGGTGTCTCGGTTCGTGTAAATCGTGATAATTTTTTTAATACCCATCATGGTGCTAAATAATTCGTCTTTGGATTTGCAGCCCTGGATCTTGTTGATAACCGGTGCCGAGTCTGCGCCCAGCAAGGCGCTAACGTCACGAATCATGTTGGACTTGTAACTGTCAAGCTCAGGAAAGAAGTTGGGTGGAGGCTGCTGGTACTGGGGTTGCTGCGGCGGAGGCTGCGCATAAGCCTGCTGAGGAGGAGGAGGCGGCGAATTATTGAAACCCGCACCAATGTTGGCTCCGTTGCCCACACGCATCTGGCCAATACCCACGACGTTGTCAGCCGCGCCAGCGACCTCTAAAAAACCTTGGCCACACAGCCCTTCAAGCACCGCTTGCAACGACGGCAAGTTTTGAAATCGCGCGGCCAATTGGTCGACAGACGCCTCCCCATCGACAGCAAGCAGATAGCTCACCAACCTGAGCGGCAGACCACTTGATTTGAAAGCCACTTCATCAATGCCTTTGAGTGATTTACGGTAAATGATCGACATAGTTTTCCTCGGCTAATTCTTGTATCTGACGCGACTTACTCGATGGGCAAAAAACCGGACGGTGGGAAGGCAGAGTCGATTCGCGGAAGCCGCGCTTTTGACGTGCCACTTAAAACCGATTGTTCAAACCCTGACACTGCACTGGTGGCGACCTGTCCCATGCGCTTGACGTATCCCATGCGCTCAAGAATAAAGAACTTTTCTGACAAAGGCTCAAATGCCATTAAGAACGGCACATATTGCGCAACTGGGCAAACTCCGTCTACCAAAGTCAGCACGGTTTTCAGCCGCAAATCCATGGGTTCGGTTGAATTGCGCAGCGCAGCGTACCCCGCAGGAGTAATACCAAAAACCACTTCAGACAACTGTGTCACAGGTTTTCCCGCAATGTCTGCTTGATCAACTTTAGATGGCGCACGCTAGGCTCTCCGACCGTTGCGACCATTTGCTCGTACCCACCAAGCGTGACTGCCAACAACTCCAAGCTTGTAATTTCTTCAATTTCTTTAAGTATCTGGAAGGATTGTTCAGGGAGGTGGGTCAATACGAAGTGGGCCATGGCATCAAGAATGTCTTGCAAAACCGGACTTTGCGGCTGACGGCTCGCAGGCATCGCTTGGGTTGCTAACTCAGACGCTTGCCAGGAATCCATTTTTGTAGAACTTGAGTTGCCCGAATAAGGGCTTCTAGTTGGTGCCCAATTTGCAACCGTGCTGGCAGGCAAGGCGCTGGTATGGTGAGCCGGCATTTCCGCCACCTGCATGGCCACTGAATGGGCGTACGGTGTGACCGTATCGGTTTGCTTGATGAGTCCAGCCATCTCCAGCGAATGCAAGATCGCCCTCACGTCGCCGAACGAACCAAGATTGGTCTCAAAAGTACCGATCGGAGTTCGTCCATCAATTACCTTCAGGATTGACTTCAACTTTCGTGGTAGGGCCGACTGCGGGCTATATGCAGCTTCTTGGCCTTCCTCGGTTCGAACAAAAACAGCCATCCACACACCTGGTTAACTATCCACGAAATACAAAATTTAACAACTACCGCTGTAGTCTATCGGGAAAAAACCGCTTTCGATAAATAAAACGCGACTAAAAAACTGCGTTTGTGTGCATTGTTGCAGTGACGACAAAAGCCGTGCCAAATATCACGTCAGCTTGGCGTAGCTTAAGGGTTTGGCAAGGAGCAAATTCAAGTTTGAATGTGATTGCATAACCTTTTCATCGGGGGCTGCTAAAAGCGAGCGGCTTTTAAGGTCGGCGAGAATGATTACACTTCGCCAATGCAACGCTCCCCCTTAAAGTATTGCCGGGAATGCGCCGGTATTTTGACGTACCGCTCGCCAGACGACGGCGACACTAAACTCCGGGCAGTTTGCGGTGTTTGCGCAACGGTGCATTATGAAAATCCGTTAAATGTAGTCGGCACTGTACCGTTTTGGGGTGCAGACGGTGCCGAAGTTTTGCTCTGCAAGCGCAACATTGAGCCCCGGAAAGGTTACTGGACTCTGCCCGCGGGCTTCATGGAACTAGACGAGACGACGTCGGAAGGAGCCGCTCGAGAAACCATTGAGGAAGCTGGCGCGCAGTTTGAGTTGCAAACATTATTTTCAATCGTTAACGTACGCCGCGTCGGACAGGTTCACCTCTTCTACCGCGCCAAGCTAGTCAGCGCGGAGTTTGCGCCGGGACATGAAACCATGGAGGCAAAACTCTTTGCGGAGCAAGACATCCCATGGGGTGAGCTCGCTTTCAAAACCGTGAAAGTCACGTTAGAGCACTACTTTGCCGACCGGGCTAGCGGAAAATACGATTTTCACGAAATCGATGTGTGATAGCACTAATTCGGATTGCTCACCTTGGTGACGCGTGACGTTTAGCTACTCTGAGCTTGTGGCCACTCTGCCACCCAGAATCAGCAGGTTAGACAAGAGCAGTTGAGCTATAACTCGTGGGCAGAAAAGCGGTACTGCCGACACCAAGCTCGATTGCTAAATGCAGTTCGCCATTTGCCATATTGCAATTGGGAGTTGGGGGTTAGTGCTGGTTCAGAACACTTTTCGCAGACGATGCAAACAAATAGTGGTCGGTGTGAAAGGATTCGAACCTTCGACCCCTTGCACCCCATGCAAGTGCGCTACCAGGCTGCGCCACACACCGAAACTCAGGTAATTATAGTGCCAAGGCTTACAGTAAATCAGTGTGCAGAGCTGAGCAAATCACGAATCTCAAACAACTCGCGCCTTACTAGCTGCAACCGCTGCTGGGCAATGCTGCCGATCGGCAAATCAGCGTCATCCGATAGGAACTCGCTCTCTTCAAAATCCACTGAATCTGTAAAGTCTGGCAATCCAGAATCTGTAACATCCACGACCTCAATGCCGTCAAGCATGACTTCGCCGTTGCGGCGCTTTTCGCCCTCGATCTGTACAATTTCATGCAATTTGTTACGCGCACCGCTGATTGTGAAGCCCTGGTCGTACAGCAAATCACGTATTCGGCGAATCATAAGCACCTCATGGTGCTGATAGTAGCGCCGGTTTCCACGTCGCTTCATCGGGCGTAACTGCGTGAACTCCTGCTCCCAATATCGGAGCACATGAGGCTTGACGCCGCACAACTCGCTGACCTCACCAATCGTGAAGTAGCGTTTTGCCGGGAGGGGCGGAAGAGAATTCTCCAATTAAATCAATACGCTTTTGAGGAAAGCTCTAAATTTACTCTAAGTCCAAATTTAGCGCAAAGGGTATGTTGATTAATCGAAAATGTGTTGCTTAGTCACACAACTGACACGGCTATTCCACAGCTTAGGTTATATTTTGTAACGACGTCGTCGTCGCAACAGGTTCAAGACAGCCTCAGACATTTTGAATCTGATCTTTAAGCTTGTGACTCGCGTGAAATGTAACCACGCGTCTGGCTTCAATACGAATTGCTTCGCCAGTTCGAGGGTTGCGACCAGGCCGGGAAGCTTTAGTGCGAATCTGGAAATTGCCAAATCCTGAAATTTTGACGTCGTTACCGTCGACAAGATCGTCAGACATAAGGTCAAAAAACGCATCAATCATGTCTTTGGATTCACGTTTGTTCAAGCCAATCTGCTCGAACAACAGCTCAGCCAAGTGAGCCTTGGTCAACGCTGGCGTTTCCAGGCTTTCGATCGAAAATTCCATGGGTGTCCCGTAATCGCAATTAATTTACCGCTGCATCATCCGCGCAAGCGGGCATGCAGGTGTCGTTGTAACTGAATGATAACGGCTTGAACCGCCATATCAATGGTTTCTTCGGTCAGAGAGGAGGTCTCACTGGTGAGTACCAACCGGACTGCAAGGCTTTTTTCGCCTGCAGCCATACCGGTATTGCCCTCTTGCGGACGGTATACGTCAAAAAGCGTCGCGTTGCTCAATGAGCCGCCTGTGTCCGCCGCGTAAATTGCATCCAGCAAGGCCGCGTGCGTCACCGCTTCTGGCACGATAACGGCAATATCGCGCTCTACCGGCTGTAACTTGCTGACGGTCGCAAACACCGGGACGCGGCGCTGCATTACTGACGCAAGATCCAATTCAAACATCACTGGGGCCTGGGTGAGACCGTAGCTCTGACGCCATTTAGGGTGGAGTTCTCCGACAAAACCAATAACCGTGCCATCAAAAACAACACTGGCGCATCGGCCGGGATGCATAGCCGCATGCTCTGCGGGCGAAAACACAGGCTTAAGCGGAGCAAGCAAAGCCTCCACATCGCCCTTGACATCAAAGAAATCTACATTTCTGTCGCTATTGCCCCAGCCCAGTACCGCACGCGGGCCGTAGGCAAGTCCGCTGATACGCGTGGGCTGGTCAAAGCCCGCCACCGTAGTGTCGGTATTTTGAATGGTGGCGTCGCGTAAAAATACACGACCAAGCTCAAAAACATTGACGCGCTGCGCTTTGCGATCAAGATTAAACCTCAAAACTTGTAGCAAAGAACCCAATAAAGACGAGCGCAGGACACTCATCTGACTCGAAATGGGGTTCAGCAGCTTGATGGGAATGGGGTTACCCGCCAGCTCATGCTCCCAACGCTCTTCCACAAAGCTAAAGTTAATCGTCTCCAGGTAACCCAACGCGGCTACTGCCCGACGCACAGCAAACGGAGAGCGCTCGGCCTCAGCATTCGACTTCGCAATGATCGGCGCCACAGGCGGCGTGTTGGGAAGGTTGTCATAGCCCACCATGCGTACGACTTCTTCGATCAGGTCTTCTTCAAACTGCAAGTCAAAGCGATAACTCGGCGGCGTAACACTCAACGTTCCGTCCGCCTGCGCAACGGAAAGTCCAAGGCGCTCAAGCGTCTCCAGGCACCTGGCTTGCGAAAGCGGCATGCCAATGACTTTGCTTGCTCTGGCAACGCGCAATGTCACTGGCTTGGCACCAGGAATATTGGGTTGCAAATCGTCTATTGGGCCGCATGCAGTCTGAGGCGTTCCGCAAATATCGATGATCAGCTGCGTAATACGTTCTATGTGCTGAACCGTTGTTCCGGGGTCAACGCCGCGCTCAAACCGGTGACCCGCATCGGTTGAAAAGTTAAATCGGCGCGAGCGGCCTGCAATTGCCTTTGGCCACCAAAAAGCAGCCTCGACATAAACATTTTCGGTGTCGTCAGACACCGCAGTCGCATCCCCGCCCATAATGCCGGCCAACGATTCAACCTGAACGTCATCGGCAATCACGCCGACTTTTTCATCGACAGTGACGGTGTTGCCATTGAGCAGCTTCAGCGTTTCGCCCGCCTTGCCCCAGCGGACATCAAGCTCGCCATGAATCTTGTCAAGATCAAAAATATGCGATGGGCGGCCAAGCTCGAACATCACGTAATTGGAAATATCCACCAGTGCCGCCACGCTGCGCTGACCACAACGCACCAGCTTGTCGACCATCCATTGCGGCGTGGTGGCTTTTGGATTGACGTTTCGAATCACGCGGCCAGAAAAGCGTCCGCACAAATCAGGCGCGCTGATTTTCACTGCCAAACGGGCTGTGTCCGTAACGTCTGCGGCTGTATGGTTTTGTGTTTTAAGTGGTGCGCCAGTAAGTGCCGCTACTTCACGCGCCACGCCATAGACGCTTAGGCAATGTGCAAGGTTAGGAGTGAGCTTCAGCGTGAACAGCGTATCGTCAAGATTCAAATACTGGCGAATGTCTTTACCCAAAGGTGCGTTCAACGCAAGTTCCAGCAGCCCGCCTTGGTCTTCTGACAACTTGAGCTCACGAGCTGAGCACAACATGCCCTGGCTTTCAACACCGCGCAGTTGACCAACCTTGATCAAGAACGGCTTGCCATCTTCGCCTGGCGGCAGCTCAGCTCCAACCATTGCGCAAGGAACTTTGATGCCGACTCGGGCGTTAGGTGCGCCACAAACAATATTTAGCAATGCGCCCTGCCCCACGTCGACTTCGCATACCTGCAGCTTGTCGGCGTTTGGGTGCTTGGCTGCAGATTTGATTTCACCCACAACGATTTTTGTAAATGGCGGCGCCACCGGTTTGAGTTCTTCAACTTCGAGCCCAGCCATTGTTAGTGTGTCGGCCAACTGCTGCGTGGTGAGCGCTGGGTTGCAAAATTCGCGCAACCAGGATTCAGGAAATTGCATGTTCTACCTTGACTATTCTTATGACTGGAATTGCGACAAAAAGCGAATATCGCCATCAAAAAACAGGCGCAAATCGTTTACGCCGTAGCGCAGCATGGTCAAGCGGTCGGGCCCCATTCCAAAGGCAAATCCAATGTAGTTTTCAGGGTCTAGGCCCATATTGCGCACCACGTTCGGGTGGACTTGGCCTGAGCCTGCAACTTCAAGCCACTTGCCAGCCAGTGGACCAGTCTGGAACTGGATGTCAATTTCAGCGCTTGGCTCCGTGAAAGGGAAAAAGCTGGGCCTGAAGCGCAACACCAAGTCGTCGCTTTCGAAGAACGTGCGACAAAAATCAGTAAATACAAATTTCAAGTCTTTGAAGCTGACGTTCTCACCGATCCACAAGCCTTCGCACTGGTGAAACATGGGTGAATGCGTTGCGTCGCTGTCAACGCGGTAGGTGCGGCCTGGCGCAATCACGCGGATCTCAGGCATCCGCCCCCCAGCATCGATCAACGCACGATGCTTTTTGACATGCTGCACCGCATATCGGATTTGCATCGGGCTGGTATGGGTGCGCAGTAAGTTGGGCGCAGCTTCAGTGCCGCCCTCCACATAAAACGTGTCGTGCATCGACCTAGCAGGATGGTCTTCAGGTGTGTTGAGCGCAGTGAAGTTGAACCAGTCGGTTTCAATCTCTGGGCCTTGGGCTACATCAAAACCCATCGAGCCGAATATCGCCTCGATCCGCTCCAGCGTGAGAGATACAGGATGCAAGCCGCCTTGCGCACGCTGGCGCCCTGGCAAGCTGACATCCAACGCCTCGGCTTTTAGCTGCTTTTCAAGCTCTGCATCTGCCAGTGCTTGGCGCCGATCGCTCAACGCCGATTCAATCGCCTGTTTAGCCAAGTTGACAGCTGCGCCCCGCGATTTTTTCTCGTCCACAGTCAGCTGCGCCATGCCCTTCATCAGCTCTGTGATGCGTCCGGTCTTGCCCAGAAAAAGCGCCTTGGCGTTTTCCAGATCAGCCGGTAGCAATGCTGCGTTAAAAGCAGCTTTGGCATCAACAACAATGGCTTCTAAATCAATCATTAAAAAACCTTTTCACAAGGTGGTCAAAGAGGTCAAAGAGGTCAAGGATGGGGGAAGAAACTTCCCTGTAACCCACTGCTTTTTTGATCTCATTGTTCAAAAAAACAAAAAAAGCCAGAGCCTTTTCAAGCTCTGGCCTTTTATTTACGTGCGCAAACAACTGCTAATTAAATAGCAGCCAGTTTAGCTTTGACTTGATCGACGATAGCGCCAAAAGCAGCGCTGTCGTGAATCGCCATATCGGACAAGACTTTGCGGTCAATCTCGATACCAGCTTTGCGAAGGCCATTGGCAAACTGGCTGTAGGTCAGCCCGCAAGCGCGGCTGGCGGCGTTGATACGCGTGATCCACAAGCGGCGGAACACACGTTTTTTGGTACGGCGGTCACGGTAGGCATATTGCCCAGCCTTCATCACCGCTTCTTTGGCGACCCTGAAGACATTACCGCGGCGACCACGGAAACCTTTTGCAAGGGCTAAAACTTTTTTGTGGCGGGCGCGAGCCGTTACACCACGTTTGACGCGAGGCATATGATTACTCCTTGTTCGTCGTTAAATTAAATACCACGGCCTGGCAACATCTGCGCCATGTGACCCATATTGGTCTCATGAACAGCTGTTGATCCACGCAGGTGACGTTTGTTTTTGGTGGTCTTCTTGGTCAGAATGTGACGTTTGAAGGCTTGGCCGCGCTTGACGGTGCCACCTGGACGAACGCGGAAACGCTTTTTAGCGCCGCTCTTGGTCTTCATTTTGGGCATTGAATGCTCCCTTTTTTAATTGTGCTCGTGAGGCGTCTGCAAAAACACTTTGCAGCCTTGATGGCCCCGAGACACTTGTAAGGTGACGATTTTTACTTCGCAACCTTGGGCGTAAAAGGTTTAACCCTTTTACTTTTGAAAAGTCTAGTCAATGTGACTTGAACCGTCTTTTTCAGGAGTGCCTTACAGCTGCCCCTAAACTTTTTCTGTCTTCTCTGCCTTTTCCACGCTTTCGGGAGCATCTGCCTTCGCAGCAGCTTTAACCGAACCACCACCTCCACCGCTCGCTGGCTTCTTGCGGCCCGGCGCGATCATCATGACCATCTGCCTGCCTTCCAGCTTGGGAAACTGCTCTACCACAATCAAATCTGCCAACTCATCTCTGATACGCGCCAACAGGGCTAAGCCCAACTCTTGGTGCGTGATCTCTCGCCCCCGGAAGCGCAGCGTGATCTTGCATTTATCGCCTTCATCCAAAAAGCGCTTGATGTTGCGAACCTTGATGTTGTAGTCACCGTCATCGGTGCCCGGGCGAAACTTGATCTCTTTGATCTCAATGACTTTTTGCTTCGATTTCGCTTCCGCCGCTTTTTTCTGTTCCGCGTACTTGAACTTGCCGTAGTCCATCAACCTGCAAACCGGCGGCACCGCCGTCGGTGAGATTTCTACCAAGTCTACGTCGGCTTCTCCAGCTAATCGGAGCGCTTCCATGATGGTGACAACACCCAAAGGCTCGTTGTCGGGACCCGAGAGTCGCACTTCGGGGGCCATGATTTCACGGTTCAAGCGGTGCTTGCGTTCTTCGCGTTGGCGGCGGTCACGAAATTCAGTAGCGATGGTCAAAGTCCTTTAAATCTTGCTATAAAAGCTATAGCTGCTTGCGCCCGTATCCATTGGGTAAAAAGCATATTTCATCATTAAAAACGGTAAAATTAAGCTTTTTGCGTGATGTCTGAGGCTATTTGCTTGGCAAACGCTTCAAGAGGCATCACACCGAGGTCTTTGTTTCCCCGGGCGCGCACTGCGACTGCTCCGGCTGCCATCTCTTTGTCGCCTACGACCAAGATGTACGGCAGCTTTTGCATCGAATGCTCACGTATTTTATACGTAATTTTCTCATTGCGCAGGTCTAAGTTGACCCTAAGCCCTTGATTTTGCAGCGTTTTAGCAACTTCCCGGGCATATTCGGCCTGAGAATCGGTGATATTGAGCACTGAAACCTGCATCGGCGCCAGCCAGGTCGGCAGTGCGCCAGCGTGTTCTTCGATCAAAATCCCGATAAAACGCTCCAGGCTGCCGACGATAGCGCGGTGCAGCATGACTGGCCGATGCCGAGCGCCGTCTTCGCCCACATACTCCGCATCCAGCCGCTCAGGCATCGAAAAATCAACCTGCATGGTTCCGCACTGCCATTGGCGGCCAATCGCGTCTTTCAGGGTGTATTCAATCTTGGGGCCGTAAAAAGCGCCATCGCCCGGAGAAATTTCAAATTCACAGCCCGATGCCCGCAGGCTTTCCATCAGCGCGTGCTCGGCCTTGTCCCAGCTTTCGTCTGAGCCAATACGTGCCTCAGGCCGCGTGGCGACTTTATAGATGATGTTTTTAAAGCCAAAGTCGGTGTAGACCTTTTGCAGCAGCGTGGTGTAGTCAACGCACTCTTTCAAAATTTGCTCTTCGGTGCAAAAAATATGGCCGTCATCCTGCGTAAAGCCACGCACGCGCATGATGCCGTGCAAGCCGCCCGAAGGCTCGTTGCGGTGGCACTGGCCAAATTCGCCGTAGCGCAGCGGCAAGTCACGGTAGCTTTTGATGCCTTGTTTGAAAATCAAAATGTGACCAGGGCAGTTCATCGGCTTCAACGCGTATTCACGCTTTTCGCTCTCGGTAGTGAACATGTTGTCACGGTACTTGTCCCAGTGGCCAGTTTTTTCCCACAGCGTTTTGTCGATGACCTGCGGGCCCTTGACTTCCTGGTAGCCGTTGTCCTGATAGACCTTGCGCATGTACTGCTCAACGCCCTGCCAGAGCGTCCAGCCCTTGGGGTGCCAAAACACCAAACCCGGTGCGTGGTCGTCAATGTGAAACAAGTCCAGCTCTTTACCCAGCTTGCGGTGGTCGCGCTTTTCAGCTTCTTC
>JANPDQ010000126.1:0-3875 GCA_031431575.1 Polaromonas sp. | reverse complement strand
CGAATTTTTGCGGGACTTGCAGGAGCTGCGCCGCGTGGTCGAACCTGCAGGCGTGCGTTTGGCGGCAGAGCGGGCCACCGCCGAAGACATTGCACTCATTGAGCTTGCCTATGCAGGCATGAAAGACGCTGTTGAAAACGGTGGCGATTACGTTGCCTTTGATTTGATGTTTCACCAGGGTCTGCTGCGCGCTTGCCACAACCGCATGGTGGTGCAAATGAGCAAGGCGCTGGGCGCTTTGTTGCGCACCAGTTTTGAGATCTCCACCACCCGGCCAGACGGCCCGGCATCGTCTTTGCACCTGCACAGGGCAGTGCTGGACGCGGTGATCGCACGCTCGCCTGCCAAGGCGGAAAAGGCAATATTGGTGTTGATTGACGGTGCCAAGGCCGATATTGAAAACGTGCTGGCTTCGCGCAGCGCCCTGCCGTCAATGGGCGAGCCGGCAGCCCGACTTGAAAGCCGCGCTCAGCGGGAGCTAACTTCACGCGCCGGAGCGGCTTAAAGCTGCCGTTGTGCGAGCTGGAGGCTACTGGGCAGCTCGTTTTTCCGAAGAATACATATCAAACTATGCTGTAGCGCAATAAATGCGGGCGTAAACAGCTATTATTTTGATAGTAAATTGGTGAGGCTCTGCAAGGGCCTTTGCGGTGTTTCCAACGCTCACGCTGTCAACTTTTCCACATGTGCCTGGCGGGTGTACAAAAAGTCAATCACGGCTTTGCGATAGCCCAGGTACTGCGTGCTTTCAGCCAGCGCCACCCGGTTGCGCGGGCGCTCCAGCTCAATGGCCAGTACTTCGCCAATCGTGGCGCTGGGGCCGTTGGTCATCATCACAATACGGTCGCTCAGCAGCACGGCTTCGTCGACATCGTGCGTCACCATCACAACGGTGCTTTGGGTTTTGTGCACGATGGCTAGCAGCTCGTCTTGCAGCTTGGCGCGGGTTAATGCGTCAAGCGCGCCGAAGGGCTCGTCGAGCAGCAAGACTTTTGGCTCCATTGCTAGAGCCCGCGCAATGCCCACGCGCTGCTTCATACCGCCTGATATTTCGCCAGGGCGCTTTTGGCCTGCGGCCGTCAAGCCCACCATGGCCAGCACCGCATCGGTGCGTGCTTTGAGCTGGGCTTTGCTCTCAGTTGCCGCAAATACCCGCTCAACCGCCAGGTACACATTTTCAAAGCACGTCAGCCAGGGTAGCAGCGAATGGTTTTGAAACACCACTGCACGCTCGGGCCCAGGGCCAGAGATTTCGCGGTTGGCGCACAGCAGGCTGCCTTCAGTCGGCGTGGTCAGCCCGGCGATCAAATTGAGCAGGGTGGACTTGCCGCAACCCGAGTGACCAATCAGCGCCACAAACTCGCCTTTGGCAACAGTGAGGTTGATGTTTTTCAGCGCGCAAAACGGGCCTTTTTTGGTTTTGAAAGTCTGTTCTACGTTTTGGATTTCGATGTATTTGGTTGTGAGTGATGACATGGTGTGCTCCTGTGTTGGGTCAAAATTCGGGCTTCATTCACCGCAGAGGCGCAGAGGACGCAGAGTTAGACGAGGAAGAAAAAGATAAATAAATTATTTTTTCTCTGCGGCCCTCTGCGTACTCTGCGCCTCTGCGGTGAATGACTTCAATTCTTCACTTCCTCAAAAGTAAACGCCGTAGCCAGTTTGATCAGCGCAAACTCCAGCAACAAGCCCACAATGCCAATCACAAAAATCGCGATGATGATGTTCTTCACATTGAGGTTGTTCCACTCGTCCCACACCCAAAAGCCAATGCCCACGCCACCGGTCAACATTTCAGCCGCCACAATCACCAGCCACGCAGTGCCCACAGCTAAGCGCACACCTGTAAGCATGTACGGCAACACAGCGGGGAACAAAATTTTGGTGATGATCTTCCACTCGCTCAGGTTCAGCACGCGGGCTACGTTCATGTAGTCTTGCGGCACTCGATGCACGCCCACGTAAGTGTTGATGATCATGGGCCAGATCGAGCAGATAAAAATCGTCCAGATCGCCGCTGGGTTTGCGCCTTTAAATACCAGCAAACCAATTGGCAGCCAGGCCAGCGGAGACACTGGCCGTAGCAGGCTGATAAGCGGGTTGAACATGCTGCTTAAAAAGCTGAAGCGTCCAATCATGAAGCCGACTGGGATACCAACCAGTGCGGCCAGGCCAAAGCCGAGCGCTACGCGCTGCAATGACGACAAGATGTTCCAGCCAATGCCCTGGTCGTTCGGCCCTTTGCTATAGAACGGGTCGCTGAAAATCGTCACGGCTTGCGCAAAGGTGGCGGCAGGCGACGGAATGCTGCCCTTGCTGGTGATGGAGATGGCCATCCACAGTAGGACCAGCAAACCAAAGCCCAGCACAGGCGGCATGATTCCCAGCCACAAGAAGGACATGTCTCTTGGTTGTTTAAAAACTGCTCTAGATGCTGTTTTTTCGGTAAGTTTCATATCTTTTGATGCTGCAGCTCCCTGTTTATGGGCGCGAGCAGCTCCTGAATCAGTAGCGTTTGAGGCGCTGACTTCTGTGGCTTGGTGGAAAACAGCAGCAACCATGGGGTGCTCCCTAACGTTGGTAAGTCTGTGGGTGAAATTAAGCTTTAACTTTGAAGCTGTCTGCGTACTTGGCCGGGTCTTTGCCGTCCCACACCACGCCGTCCATCAACTTGCTGCTGCGCATCATGTCTTTGGGCACGCTGATTTTTGCGGCGCTGGCGGCTTGTTTATAAATGTCGATCTGGCTGATCTGCTTGGCCACTGCCATGTAGTCTGGGTGGTCCTTGATGATGCCCCAGCGCTTGTGCTGCGTCAGGAACCACATGCCATCAGACAGGTACGGGAAGTTCACAAAACCATCACCCGAGAATTTCATGAAGTTCGGGTCATCCCAGGTTTTGCCCAAGCCGTTTTGGTAGCGACCCAAAATGCGCTGGTTGATTGCATCCACGCTGGTGTTGACGTAGCTCTTGTCGGCTATGGTTTCGGCCATTTTGGTTTTGTTGCTCAGGTTGGCGTCAATCCATTTGCCAGCTTCAAGAATCGCAGCGGTCACGGCGCGGCAGGTGTTGGGGTTCTTTTTTGCAAAGTCGCCGGTAGTAGCCAGCACCTTTTCAGGGTGGTCTTTCCAGATGTCTTGCGTGGTTTGGGCTGTCACGCCAATGCCGTCAATGATGGCGCGGTGGTTCCACGGCTCGCCAACGCAGTAGCCGTCCATGTTGCCAACGCGCATGTTGGCCACCATTTGCGGTGGCGGCACGGTAATGACTTTGGCATCTTTCATGGGGTTGATGCCGTTGGCTGCCAGCCAGTAATACAGCCACATGGCGTGCGTGCCAGTGGGGAAGGTTTGCGCAAAGGTGTACTCCCGCTTGTCGCTGGCCATCAGCTTGGCGAGTGACGGACCATCAACAGCGCCTTTTTCAGCTAATTTCTTGCTCAGCGTGATGGCTTGGCCGTTGTGGTTCAGGGTCATCAGCACGGCCATGTCTTTTTTGGCACCGCCTGCACCCAAATGCACACCGTAGGCCTGGCCCAGCAACATGTGGGTCATGTCGTTTTCACCCGCTACTACCTTGTCCCGGATGCTGGCCCAGCTGGCTTCTTTGCTTGGCACGATGGTCACGCCGTACTTTTTGTCAATGCCCAATACCGACGCCATCACAATGCTGGCGCAATCGGTCAGCGGGATGAAACCGATTTTGACTTCTTTCTTTTCTGGAGCGTCTGAGCCTTGGGCATAGACCACCGCACGCAGGGCAGGGCTGATGCCGACGGCACCTACGGCTGCGGCTTGCAGCACATTGCGGCGACTAAGCGATGGTTTGAGCAATTCAGTCATTCAAATACTCCTGGAAAGTTAGCGAATCAAAA
>JANPDQ010000125.1:0-2970 GCA_031431575.1 Polaromonas sp. | reverse complement strand
TTGAAGCTACCGCGCGCTTCGGGAATAGTGACGGCAAACAAGGCCTCGCGTTCTTCACCCACTTCGGCCCGTTCGGCCACAAAGCGCAAGCGGTCAAAGTTCATGTTTGCGCCGCACAGCACGGCCGCGTAGGTCTCGCCTTTGGTCTTGTAGGTTGCCACGTATTTTTTTATCGCTGCCACCGCCAGCGCACCTGCGGGCTCAACAATGCTGCGGGTGTCTACAAAAACGTCTTTTATCGCTGCGCATACGGCGTCGGTGTCAACCGTCATGAATTCATCGACCAGCTCACGGCTGATGCGAAAAGTTTCCTCGCCCACCAGCTTGACCGCCGTGCCGTCTGAAAACAAACCGACGTCGTCGAGCGTCAAGCGCTTGTTGGCCGCTACCGATTGCATCATCGCGTCAGAATCATTCATCTGCACGCCAATCACCTTGATGTCAGGCCGTAGTGCCTTGATGTAGTTCGCCATGCCCGAAATCAAGCCGCCACCGCCAATGGCAATAAACACGGCGTGCAGCGGGCCCGTGTGCTGGCGCAGCATTTCCATCGCAATCGTGCCTTGTCCGGCAATCACGTCGGGGTCGTCAAACGGGTGTACAAAAGTCAAGCCACGTTTTTTGCCCAGTGCGGCGGCATGCAGGTACGCGTCTGAATAGCTTTCACCGTGCAACACCACGTCTGCGCCCCAGCTTTTTACCGCATCAACTTTTAATTGCGGCGTGGTCTCGGGCATCACCACCACTGCGACGGTGCCGAGCTTTTGCGCGCTCATAGCCACACCCTGTGCGTGGTTGCCAGCCGATGCGCAAATCACCCCTTTTTTCAGCTGCGCGGTGCTTAAATGCGCCATTTTGTTGTACGCCCCGCGCAGCTTGAAGCTAAAGACAGGCTGCTGGTCTTCACGCTTTAAAAGCACCGTGTTTTTCAGCCGAGCACTTAGGTTATTGGCAGGCTCAAGGTTTGACTCAATCGCCACGTCATAGACCTTGGCGGTGAGGATTTTTTTGAGGTAGTCCGCTGGGGTCAGCGCAGGTGCAGGGTGTCTGGTCATGGTTTTCTCGCAAGCCTGCAATCATAGGCGGCAAGAAAAAAGGCCCAAACCGTGAGGTTTGGGCCTGTAAATCCACCCTTTGAGGAGGTGGAGGAGACAACTGGAGGACAATCTTAAGCAAAAGCTTTGTCAGTGATAACCAGTATATCCACACTATGTTGCACTGCACAATACCCGCGGGCCTAAATTAGGCATCTCAGTCGATTCGACAGTTACATTTCTGGGTGAGGAGAGTTGGTTATGGAGTGCACGGTTAACTGGTCAGGGCCAAGCAGCGAGCAAAGCAACGCCAATGGTTCTAAATCTGGCATGGCATTTATGGCGACTACCGGCAGCGGTCACACTTTGATGATGGACGGCGCGCCAGACGCGGCCAAGCCAGAAAACGGCGGTGCCAATCTGGCTCCACGGCCGATGGAAGTGGTTTTGGCCGGCACTGGCGGCTGCACGGCTTACGACGTGGTGCTGATTTTGAAGCGCGGCCGGCACGATGTGCGCGGCTGCAGCGTCAAGCTCACATCAACACGCGCTGAAGTTGACCCCAAAGTTTTTACCGCCATCCACATGCATTTTGTGGTCACTGGCAAGTCGCTGGTGCCTGGCGCGGTTGAGCGTGCCATCGCCATGAGCCACGACAAGTACTGCTCAGCCACCATCATGCTGGGTAAAACGGCTGAAATCACCACCAGTTTTGAGGTGGTGGAAGTTTGAAGGGAGCCGGGGGACTCAAAGAAATTCAGCTTTTCAGGATGAAGTGCAAGGCGCACGGAGCGCAGCACACCGGAATGCACTTGTGTGCATGAGGATTGCGAGCACCGCGCAACGTAGCAATTCGCCTGAAAAATGAATTTGTTGAGTTTCCCCTAAATGCGGTGCGCCACGGTCGTCATCACCTTGGCTGCAGCGCCCATCAGCGCTTTAACCGGTGCTGGCAATTCGATAGCACCCGAGGCTTGTGCTTCAACCGCGTGGCGCGCTTCGTCAGCCTTCATGTGCGCCACGATGGCGCGCGATTCGTGGTCACCCAACGGCAGGCGCTCCATGTGCTCGGCAAGGTGCGCTTCAACCTGCCGCTCAGTTTCCACCACAAAGCCTAGGCTGATTTTGTCCCCCATTCGGCCAGCCAGCAAGCCCAAGCCGAACGATCCGGCGTACCAAAGCGGATTCAGCAGGGAAGGGCGCGCGCCCAGCTCATCGAGTCTTTGGCGCGTCCACGCCAGGTGGTCGCCTTCTTCTTTGCTGGCAGCCATGAATTTTTTGCGCAGCGCCGGGTCTTGCGTGCTCAAGGCTTGGGCCGCGTACAGCGCCTGGGCACACACCTCGCCCACATGGTTGACCCGCATCAGCGCCCCGGCCAGCGCTTTGTCAGGCGCTGAAAGGTCTGTAACTTCTGCAGCCACCGTTGGGCAGGGCCTGCTGGCGTGCGGCTTGGCAAAAATGGTGCGCAGTGCGTTGTCTGCTGTGGTGATCAGTGAAGTGAGTGCGGCGTCTTGAGGTGTGGGCATTTATTTGCTTTCGAGATGGCTTTTTTGGCTGCGCGTTTGCGTTTCAGAGAATGCGTCAATTGCAGTCTAGCGATTAATTGCTGTTGCCAAGTTCGCCCGGCTTTAAAGGCTGGAAAT
This sequence comes from Polaromonas sp., assembly GCA_031431575.1. Lineage (GTDB taxonomy): Bacteria > Pseudomonadota > Gammaproteobacteria > Burkholderiales > Burkholderiaceae_C > Polaromonas. The sequence continues at coordinate 293 of JANPDQ010000125.1, read as the reverse complement.
GCACGAATTTGGGCATTTCCAGTTTTGTGTGTGGTGCAGTGAAGACACAACCCGCCCTTTTGCCGCCATTACTGTGCGAAATTTGTTGTCTGCCCGCAACGAAATCAACTTTTATGGCCCCAGCCAGTCCAATTGCTTTGCCACGCTCGCCCGTGTCTGCTCAAATTACATCAACTTCCTAACGGAGGTTGGCCCGGGGATCCAAATCCTGGAGCCCTATGTTTAACCTTGGAGAAACTCTCAAATGAAAAAATCCCTAATCGCATTGGCAGCACTCGCAGCCACCGGCGCTT
>JANPDQ010000124.1:0-1645 GCA_031431575.1 Polaromonas sp. | reverse complement strand
TGATCACGCGCCCGGCTGGATCGCGGGTGATGTTGCTTGCAGTGAATCCGTTGGGGTTTGTCAGAACGCGGCGTTCATAGCGGAAAAGTGGAGCCCCCGTAGGCGCGCGCTGAGTAAACGTATTACCGCGGTACACCAGAGTCCCTGCGGTCTCTACGGAAATTTGTACGGCGTCCAGTTTGGTGAAGTCCGCTGGGCCGGCCTGGGCTGCTGTCCAGAAGCATGCGGCTAAAAGAACACTGTGTACGGTGCAAAAGACGGGAAAGTTCATGTGTGGGTTCCGGGGTAAGAAAGCGACTGCAATCGGTACCAAGAATGTAGGCCGTCGGCCACACGAGAAAAAGGCGCAAGCTACAAAGAGAGCGTTGCTGGATTGCGAACAATCAAATCGGGCTGCTGCGGAGTTGCGCAAATGCCAGCTAACCAGTGGCGGAATTGCAGGCCTGCCGTGTTTACAGCCGTCCATTGCAGCAACCGGCGGGCGTTGAAGGCGCATGCCTGAGCGGGTTGATCTGCGCGCCAAATACGCTATTTAATTAGAAGCTGCTTGCGCCCGTATTTATTGCGCTACAGCACGATTTAATGTAAAAATAGGTGCTGCAGGCCATTAAATGGCTTACTACGGCACCACCTCAAACACCAAAAACTGGTTGCGGTCAGTTGTCGAATCTGCACCCGGAAAATTGTCGTCCGCCACCACGACCAGCGAGTTGCGGCTGTTTGCCAGTTTCGGGCCGAAGGTCAGGCCTTCCAGATTTGCCACGCTGCCGAGTTAAACACAGCAACGAAGCACTGATTTTAACAATGCGGCCAGCCGTCAAATAGTGAAGATCAAACACTTAGGCAATTTGGCGCTGAGGGTGTCTCCTATTGGCCTAAGCCTTGGAGATGGCATTATTTCGATCCGGCACAGACGCAGGCGGCGATGTGCGTCACAACCTGTAAGAGCCCTCGCTCTGTAACGACCAACGCAAAAGGGAGCAATTCACATGAACCCCGCAGCACAATGGATCGGCAAGCGCCTGGCGCACTACCTGACGCGGCCCAGGCATGTGCACAGCACGTCGGTGCCTGCCGATCTGACCGCATTGGCGGTTTGCCTGCAACCGGCCGATGTGCTGCTGGTAGAGGGCCACAGCAGAATCAGCTCGGCGGTCAAGTACCTGACCCAATCCACCTGGTCGCATGCGGCCTTGTATGTAGGTGATGCGCTGGGGCTTCGTAATTCGGCGGGCGAAGCGTTGTGCGTGATTGAAGCCGATGTGGTGCAAGGGGTGCGCGCCGTTGCACTGAGCCAATTTGCCGGGCTGCATTGCCGCATCTGCCGACCCGTCAGCCTTCAACCGCAGGACATCAGCGCCGTGATTGCCAACGCTCGCCAAAGAATTGGGCACCAGTACGACCTGAAGAACATTTTTGATTTGATGCGCTACCTGCTGCCCACGCCGCCGGTGCCGCAGGCTTGGCGGCGGCGCTTGCTGGCGCTCGGTAGCGGAGACCCGACGCGGGCGATTTGCTCGACGCTGCTGGCGCAGGCGTTTCAAACCGTGCCTTACCCGGTGTTGCCGGTGGTTGAACAGCGGTCAACCAAAGACCCGCAGTGCCCGATGTGTGTCGAGGAAATTCTGCACGTACGCCACCACAG
>JANPDQ010000123.1:0-2550 GCA_031431575.1 Polaromonas sp. | reverse complement strand
CATAAAAGTCCGTTTTAAATGGAAGTAACGCAACCAGCCAACGATGCGTGTGGCCGTTTTGACCCGTGGAACAACACCAGTGAAAACGAAAAGAGGCGCTACAAGGCCGCTTTTTTTTGACGTAGCCTTCCAGGAGCCTGGGCGGCAGAAGGAATCGAAGCGGAAATTCGCCCCAGCGGTGGCCTAGTTTTGACGATTTCGCAGATGAATATCTGGATATTTGGCAACAAATCAGCGAAAAATAGGCCGCCACGGCCAATTTGCAGCTGATGCTCCTTCTCTCCTTCTGTTACCCAGACTCCTGGCTAGTTCGCAGCGCGAGCCGGATATTTCATCCATTCGGATAGTGCCGGGCTAACCTTCCCGGCAGCATCAGCACCAGCGCCAGCACCATTGCGGTGCAGGTTGACGAAGACACACCACAGGCTAAACCAGCAGTCCAAGTTAAAACCATGCCGGGCGGTGAACGCGTCATACCAGTTCCTGCCCAGTGAGGTATTGCAAAGTACCTTTCACACAACCACGCGCATTCGCTACCATCTAACCATGACCACTCGACTACTTCTTGTTGCTTTGCTAGCTGCTTTGGCCTTTGCCGCCAGCGCCCAGACTGCACCCAGCGTTTCAATCAATGCTGCCCGCGACGCGCTGCAAAATGCGAGCGCCATCGTGATTGATATTCGTGAGCCCAGTGAGCACGCCACTGGCGTGGCGCAAGGCGCACGGCTGTTGCCGATGAGTCAGCTCAGCAAGCGCATCAGCGAAGTGCCCAAGTCAAATGACCAGCCCGTGCTGCTGATTTGCAATACCCAAAACCGCTCGGCAAAGGTTGCTGAGCAATTGCGCGCGGCGGGATACACCAACATCAGTTACGTTAACGGCGGTATGAGCCAGTGGGCCAAGCAGCAGTGGCCGATGGTCAAACCTTGAGCAAAAAATGGCTATAGCGCAATAAATACGGGCGCAAGCAGCTACTTATTTAATAGTAAACCAAGTTCGTCACACACGCGTGCGCAGCGTGCGGCTGATCAGTATTACTGGCAGCAACCCCACCAGCACCAGTGCCAGCGCAGGCAAGGCGGCTTCACCCAAGCGCTCATCGCGCGCCAACTGAAACGTTACCACCGCCAATGTGTCGCTGTTAAATGGCCGGAGCACCAGCGTAGCGGGCAGCTCTTTCATCACGTCTACAAATACCAGCAGCGCTGCAGTGGCGACTGAGCGTTTTAACAGCGGCCAGTGCACTTGCGTCATCAGCCGCAAGCGGCTAGCCCCAAGCATGCGCGCACTGTCGTCCAGACTAACGGGGATGCGCGAATACCCACTTTGTACCGACTGCAAAGCCACCGCGCAAAAGCGCACCAGGTAAGCCCAGACAATGCCCAACACCGTGGCGGTGACCCAGTACCCCGCCCCCAAACCGGGAGCCGCATTTTGCAGCCAGCCCACCGGCATGAGCAGCCCCACGACGATCACTGCGCCTGGGATGGCGTAGCCCAAGCTGGTTAGCCGCGCTGCGCCTTCGGTAAGCTTCGAAGGTTGGCTGCGCGCTAAAAACGCCACACCCAAAGCCAAAAGCGTGGCCATAACGGCGCTGATGCTTGCCAGATAAATACTGTTGAATGCCCAGCCGCCAAACTGCCCCCACGCCAGGCTGCCCCAGCCCGCTACCAGTGGGCGCAGCATGAACAGCACAGGTAACACGAAGCCCAACGCAATTGGTACACCGCACACCAGCCATGCCAGCCAGATGCGCTTGCCGACCAGCACGGTGGGCTGTGCATCAAGGCTGCCGGGGGCCTGGCCGCTGCCTGCGGCAAACCGCATGCGTTTTTGCGCCGCCTGCTCCAGCTTGAGCAGCACCGCCACCACAACGAGCAGCAACGTGGCCAATTGCGCTGCAGCCAGCCGGTTGTCCATGGCCAGCCAAGCCTTGTAAATACCGGCGGTAAAAGTTTGAATGCCGAAGTAGCTGGCAACGCCGTAGTCGGCCAGAGTCTCCATCAATGCCAGCGCGACGCCTGCTGCAATGGCTGGGCGCGCCAGCGGCAGCGCAACCTGGCGCACCCTACGCGATAACGGCGCGCCCAACAGCCTAGCGGCTTCCATCAGGTGCGTGGCGCGTTCAGCCAGCGCGGTACGCGCTAACAGGTACACGTACGGGTACAGCGCCACGGTAAAAACCAGCACTGCCCCGCCCAGGCTGCGCACTTCAGGCAGCAGTCGGCCCTGCAGCCCAAAAGCTGCGCGCGCCCAGCTTTGCAGCGGCCCTGAATACTGCAAAAAGTCGGTGTAGGCGTAAGCAACCACGTAGGCAGGCATGGCCAGCGGCAGCAGCAACGCCCATTCAAAAATGCGGCGGCCAGGAAACTCAAACAGCGTGACAGCGCTGGCGGTCAGCATGCCCACGGCTGCCACACCAATGCCGACGTACACGCACAGCGCCAGGGTGGTCAGCGTGTAATCGGCCAGCACGGTTTGCAGCATTTGCTGCCACACCGCGCTGGCTGCTGCATCAAATTGCAGCCAGGACACCGCAACACTCAACAC
>JANPDQ010000122.1:0-2837 GCA_031431575.1 Polaromonas sp. | reverse complement strand
AAACGCGTGGGCTGCGGTTTGGTTTTGGTGGAATTGCACGCTTGGATGAAGGCGCTTTGCCAGGTCGTGATGTTTTGGCGGAGCATGGTCGACTTGGCTCACAAGCGGTTATTTTGTCGCGCACATTTTTCAGCACTGACTCGCTTGATGCCGCTGAAAATGCCATTGCGGAGCTGCGCAAGTGCGAGTCAGCACTGGCTTTGCGCAGCAGTGGTGAAATGGCACAGGACAAAGCGAGGATCGCTCAGCTGATCCGCGAAGTGGCTGACAACATGAAAGTTGCCGCATGAAGCGGCTGGTAGACATTGCTTTGTCGCTGCTGGCGCTGGTGCTGCTGTCGCCCATTTTGCTGGGTGCTGCGCTGGCAGTTTGGGTTGATTCGGGCCTGCCGATGTTGTTTAAGCAAACCCGGGTCGGGGTGGGTGGAAGGCTTTTTGGCATGTTTAAATTTCGCAGCATGCGGCGTGATGCTGAATCGACAGGCTCGTATTTCACGCAAGACAACGATGCCCGCATCACGCGGGTCGGTAAGTTCATTCGCCGCACCAGCATTGACGAGCTGCCGCAGCTCATCAATGTGCTGCTGGGCGACATGAGCCTGGTCGGCCCGCGCCCCGATGTGCCAGCGCAGCAGGCTTTGTACAGCGCTGATGAGTGGCAACAGCGCTGCAGCGTGCGGCCGGGCATTACCGGGCTGGCGCAGGCACTTATCCGCAGCGTAGGCACGCACCAGGACCGCCTGGCGCTTGACCTGCGCTACACCCGTGAACACAACGCTTGGCTGGACCTGAAAATCATGTGGCTTACGCTGGCGCGGCTCAATGGCAAAGGCGGCAACTGATGTGCGGCATATTTGGTTACTGGAGCCGCAGCCGAGTGCCACTGGCAGACGCAGCGCTGGAGCAAATGGCGCAAAAGCTGGTGCACCGCGGGCCAGACGACCAAGGCATTTGGCACCAGCCGCTGCGCGGCGTAGGCATTGGCAACCGGCGCTTGTCGATTATTGACATTGGCGGCGGGCACCAGCCTTTTGTCAGTGATGATGGGCAAGTGGCGGTGGTGCAAAACGGTGAAATATTCAATTTTGTTGAGCTGGCAGCTGAGCTGCGGGCGCAAGGCGTGCAGCTCAAAACCGCGTCTGACACGGAAGTGATTTTGCGGCTTTATGAGCGCGACGGCATCAGCTTTGTCAGCAAACTCAACGGCATGTTTGCCATTGCGATTGACGATGCGCGTGAAGATGCCTTGTACTTGGTGCGCGACCGTGTAGGCGTTAAGCCGCTTTATGTGCTGGATGACGGGCAGCGCATGCTATTTGCGTCAGAAATCAAGTCAATTCTGCCTCTAGCCCAATTAAATCAGGCGCAAACAGCTATTGATTTAGTAGCAATTCATCACTACCTGACGTTTAACTACATTCCGGCACCGTGGACGATTTACGAGAATATCAAGCACGTCATGCCCGGCACGTGGATGAAGTTCACCCGCAAGCCAGGTGCCATGGGCGTGCAAACCCAGCGCTGGTGGAGCCTGGCCGACCAGCGCGAGCAAGATCACAGCTTTGGCGATTGGTCTGAGCGGTTCATGGCGATTTTGGACGACGCCACGCGAATACGGTTACGGGCTGATGTACCGTTTGGCGCATTTTTATCGGGCGGGGTAGACAGCAGCACCATCGTTGGCCTGATGGCGCGGCATGTCACGCGGCCAGTCAAAACGTTTTGCATTGGCTTTGAAGACCCGCGCTACGACGAATCCGCCTTTGCACTGCAGGCAGCGCATCGTTTTGGCTGCGACCACACCATGGAAGTGGCCGAGCTGAACATGCTGGCCCAATGGCCCAAAGTGCTTTACCACCTCGACCAACCGCACGGCGATGCGTCTTTTATGCCTACGCTGCGCGTGAGCGAGCTGGCAGCAAAGCACGTCAAAGTGGTGTTGACGGGAGATGGCGGTGACGAGCTGTTTGCGGGGTATGACAAATACGCAGCGTTCTTTGCGCGGCCTGACGCGCAAACCATGCCAATGGGTGATTTTCAAAGGCAATATTTCGATTCAATTTCGCTGTTTTCTCCCGCTGCAAAAAGCGCTTTGTACCAGCCACATGTGCGCAAGCAGCTCGAAGGTATTGACAGTTTTACTCAGGCCGCCAAGCCGTGGTTTGATCAAGCGCAGAACTTTGACCGGGTCAACCAGGCGCTGTACCTCGACATGCAACTGCTGCTTAGTGGCAACAACCTCGTCAAGCCTGACCGAATGGGCATGGCGGTCAGCATCGAAGCGCGCACGCCGTTTTTGGACTACCGCATGATGGAGTTTGCTTTCCGCTCGCGCGGCGCGACCAAGCTCTCCGCCGAGGGAGACAAAAAACACTGGTTCAAAAAAGCCGCCGCGCCGTTGATTGGCGAGGATTTGGCGCACCGCAAAAAGCAGATGTTTACCGTGCCGGTAGGCGACTGGTTCAAAGGCGCCAGCTACCCGTGGCTGAAAGAAACGCTACAAAAAAGTGAGCTGCTCGCGCCAATATTTATTGCGCCAGAGGTCGATTTGATTCTTGAAAAGCACAAAACAGGTGCTGCAAACTACACCCGCGAGTTGCGGGCGCTGGCGGCGCTGGCGTTGTGGCATGAGGGTGCGCGCGGTGGTTGACCAGATTGCGCCTGCAGAGGCGCTTGATGCGCCAAGCGTGCTGTTCATCACGTATGGCAACGGACACGTCGCCAAAGTGGCGCCGGTGGTCGCTGCGTTGCGCGAGCGCGGCGTAGCGGTGGTGGTAATGGCGTTGACCCTCGGCCTGAAGCAGGCGCAGGCCATGGGGCTGAACCCGGTGAGTTACC
>JANPDQ010000121.1:0-4067 GCA_031431575.1 Polaromonas sp. | reverse complement strand
GCTGCTTGCTACTGAAATAGAAGCTGCTTGCGCCCGTTCTGTAAGGGCTACAGGGCTAAAAGGCATTGAATTGACACCTTTAAAGCCCTCAATTGACGATGCGGGCTACCACTACAGCACGGTTGACGCGCAAGTTGACCGCACCAGCCGCATTGCAACCATTACCGTTAAAGCGCCAGCGGCTGCGATTGAGTCGACGCCTGAAACCATCGAAGCAGCGGGCGCGAATTGGTATCCACTCAAGCTGCAACGCGAACTCGACGACGCGATTTTGAACCTGCGCACCAACGAACTTGAAGTCGGCACCTGGGTCATTAAAACTACCGGCAACGCTGCACATGTCATGCAAATGGACGGCGTGCTTGAAAAACTGAATACCCATTGGCTGGTGAAAGAAACCACAGGTGCGCTGCGCCGCACGCTGGCCCGGTTAGATGTGACCAGCCGCTCATTGATCGCGCTGGTTGATTCAGGTTCGTGTTTTGCTGGCACGTTCTACGAGTTGGCCTTGGCATGCGACCGCATTTACATGCTGGACTTGCCCGACTCACCGGACGCAGCACCCGCGCTGCAACTGAGCGCTGCCAACTTTGGCTGGTTCCCGGCAGTCAACGGCTTAACGCGCTTGCAAACCCGCTTTTGTGAGGACGAAGCAACCATCACGCAGCTAAAGAACTTGAACGACAGCCCGCTGCCTGCAGACCAGGCGCTGGCACTCGGCCTGGTCACCTTGAGCCCTGACGACATCGACTGGGAAGACGAAATCCGCATCATGCTGGAAGAGCGCGCCAGCTTGTCGCCCGATGCGATGACGGGCCTGGAAGCATCGCTGCGCTTCCCCGGTAAAGAGACGATGGAAACCCGAATTTTTGGCCGCTTGTCTGCCTGGCAGAACTGGATTTTTATTCGCCCCAATGCGGTGGGCGAAGAAGGCGCTTTGAAGCTGTTTGGAACAGGGAAAAAGGCCAAGTTTGATTGGAAGAGGGTTTGAACTCACTTCACCGCAGAGGCGTAGAGTACGCAGAGGCTCGCAGAGAAATACAAAAAAGGCTTTCCTCTGCGGCTCTCTGCGTCCTCTGCGCCTCTGCGGTAAGTGCGCCCGAATTCGTATCCAAATTTTTATCTAACTTTTAGGAGCAAACCATGAGCAATATCGACCTGCAAGCATTGATCCCCAACAACGTTCACCTGGGTGAAAACCGCCAGCTCCAGCGTGCGCTTGAGCATTGGCAACCCGCGTTTTTAAACTGGTGGGACGAGATGGGACCCAGCGACTTCAAAGCTAAAGAAGTCTACTTACGTACTGCTGTAGGCGTTGATGCATCAGGCTGGGCCAGCTACGGCTACACGCCCATGCCCGACTACCGTTGGGGCATTTTTTTGGCCGACAAGGAAGAAGGCCGCAAAATTGGTTTTGGCGACCACAAAGGCCAGGACGTCTGGCAAGAAGTGCCAGGTGAATACCGCTCAACGTTTCGCCGTTTGATCGTCACGCAGGGCGACACCGAGCCCGCATCGGTTGAGCAGCAGCGCCTGCTGGGCCACACCGCGCCAAGTTTGTACGACCTGCGCAACCTGTTCCAGGTCAATGTTGAAGAAGGCCGCCACCTGTGGGCGATGGTGTACTTGCTGCACGCGCATTTTGGCCGTGATGGCCGTGAGGAAGCAGAAGAGCTGCTCATGCGCCACAGCGGCGATGCTGACAAGCCGCGTATTTTGGGCACTTTCAATGAGCCGATGGACAACTGGCTGAGTTTTTTCATGTTCACGTACTTCACGGACCGTGACGGCAAGTTTCAGCTGAAGAGCTTTGCTGAAAGTGCTTTCGACCCGCTCGCCCGCACCACCCGCTTCATGCTGACCGAAGAAGCGCACCACATGTTTGTCGGTGAAACCGGCATTGGCCGCGTCATCAAGCGCACGGTTGAAGTGATGAAAGAGTTGGACGCTAGCGACGCTGCCACCCTGCGCAACGCTGGCGTAATCGACCTGCCCACCATTCAAAAATTCATGAACTTCTGGTTTACGTCGTCGCTTGATTTGTTTGGGTCTGAATCATCGAGCAACGCTGCCAACGCATTTGCCAACGGCATCAAAGGCCGGCCCGACGAAGCCAAGTTCACTGACCACGTTGAACTTGACACCGAAATGCAAATTTGCGTGCCTGATGGCAAAGGAGGTATGAAACAGGAAACCATCGCCACCCGCGTCGGCATGAACGAAGTCACCCGGCTTGAATATGTCAAAGACTGCAACGTGGGCGTGACCCGCTGGAATATGGGCCTAAAACGTGCAGGCATCAACTTTGAGTTGTCGCTGCCGTCCACCCGCTTTCGCCGCAACGTGGGCGCTTGGGCCGGCATGCACACCGACCCGCAAGGCACACCGATCACCGCCGCGCAGTTTGAAGCTAAAAAAGACGAATGGTTGCCCACCGATTCAGACAAAACCTTCATCCACAGCCTGATGCACCGCGTGACCGAGCCAGGCAAGATGGCCGGCTGGATTGCCCCGCCAGACCGCGGCATCAACGCCAACGCGGCAGAGTACGAATACGTGAAGCTGTAAGGCAACGCGAATGTTAAAAACGTCGCGTCTGGTGGCCTGCCAGCACGGCGATTTCTAAAAATTAGTAAAAATAGCTTATCCAGCAAGGGCAATGTCGGTATTATTTGATTTCCTCAAACAACTCCGGAGATTGCTATGGCTGGTTGGTATGAAATTTCTACAAGCGCGAGTGACAAAATCAGCTTCGTGTTGAAGGCGGGCAACGCAGAAGTGATTTTGCGCAGCCAGCAGTACGCCAGCATGGCATCGGCTGAAAATGGCATCGCATCCGTGCAAACCAACAGCGCACTCAATGAGCGCTACGAAAAACTGGAAGCCTCCGACGGCCGCCCATACTTCAACTTGAAGGCCGCCAATTCTCAAATCATTGGCACCAGCCAGATGTACGCCGCAGCCAGCGGCCGCGACAACGGCATTGCCTCGGTTAAAACGAATGGCCCGACCACCACCATCAAGCACGTCAACGCCTGATACCGTACGGTAAGTTAAATCAAAAGAACCGGCTGCTCTGAAAATGAGCAGCCGGTTTTTTTATTGCCTGGTCGCCTAACCACTATCGGCCGCTATAGGAGTGAAATGAATGTTTATCCCAATAAATATGGGCGCAAGCAGCTACTAAATAAATAGCGAAATTGGTCTGCCCGGAGGGGATCGAACCCCCGACCCTCAGCTTAGAAGGCTGATGCTCTATCCAACTGAGCTACGGGCAGAACTTTTGACGGTATTCTTAAAAAAAAAGCCCACCATTAAGTGAGCTTTTTTCATTGTTTTTGGTCGGAGTACAAGGATTCGAACCTTGGACCCCCTGGTCCCAAACCAGGTGCGCTACCAGACTGCGCCACACTCCGACAAGTCTTAAATTATAGCGCGAACTGACACAGGTTAAAGCAAGGCTTGTGAAAACTTGGCTCGTGGCTCGCGTAACACTCAGCGCTTGGCGTACTGGGCGCTGCCAAAAAGAATGTCCCGCGCCTTGTCTCCGGTAATTGGCTTGCGCAAATCGGCCAGTACCGCCACGCCGCGCTGCACCGCTGGCCTTGCTGCAACGGAATCAAACCAGTTTTTGAGGTGCGGGTAGTCAGCCCAGTCGATGCCGTGGTTTTCCCAGTTGCGCAGCCACGGAAAGATAGCAATGTCGGCGATGGTGTACTGGCTGCAGGCGATGTATTTGCTGGTGGCCAGTTGTTTGTTCATCACGCCGTACAGGCGTTTGGTTTCGTTGGTGTATCGGTTCACGGCGTAGTCGATCTTTTCGGGCGCGTACTGCCTGAAATGGTGGGTTTGGCCGATCATGGGGCCGACTCCGCCCATTTGAAACATCAGCCACTGCAGGGTTTGAAATTTCAACCGGTCGGTTCTAGGTAGAAATTTTCCGGTTTTTGCCGCGAGGTACAGCAAAATCGCGCCTGATTCAAACAATGCGATAGGTTTGCCGTCTGGACCGTTGCGGTCAAGCAGCGCCGGAATTTTGTTGTTCGGGCTTATCGCCAGAAATTCGG
>JANPDQ010000120.1:0-1776 GCA_031431575.1 Polaromonas sp. | reverse complement strand
ATCTTGCCGTTTTCAGAAACAAAGTCACGCAGGGTGTCAATGTCTTTGTAGTCAATTTCTTCGACGCCGGCAGCGGTGAAGCGGCAAAAGCGCTTGCGCTTGAACAGCAGGGATTGTGTGTTGCGCTTTGGGCGCTTGTCTTTGTTAAAACGTTTTGGTCCGGGCATGATGGACTCCTTAAATGGGGTTTATCTGATCGACAGATTGAATGTGAAAGACGATGCTTTTGCTGGTACGTGCGTTGATCAAAAAACCGGTAAACAACTGGAGCTTGCCAAGTTCGGATTTGGCTGAGGTTTCAGCCAACGCTCCAAAAGCGACTGCTCGAATTGTCAATTTAACTTGCCTTGCAACCCCTTCTTCTTCGACTTCGGACTCGTGTTCAAGGACGAGGTTAAGGGCTGGGATACCGGCTGGCGTGTAGCGCAGAGGACTTGCCTCAGCAATGCGCGCTGTCAGTTTGACAATGTTTACCTGGTTCAATGATTCTTTATTGCTTAGCGCTCGTTACCAGCGTATTCAGCTTGTTGCGTTTTGCGGGCTTCTTCGCGCTCAACGTTGCGCATCATCAAAGATGGGCCGGTTTCGGCTTTCTTCTTGACCACGGTCAAGTGGCGCAGCACGGCATCGTTGAACTTGAACGCGTGCTCAATTTCTTCCATTACAGCTTGCGATGCTTCGATGTTGATGCACAAGTAGTGTGCTTTACCAAGTTTTTGAATCAGGTAAATCAACTGGCGGCGACCCCAGTCTTCAACACGGTGCACAACGCCACCGCCGGCAACAATCATGCCCTTATAACGCTCCAGCATGGCTGGAACTTGCTCGCTTTGATCCGGATGGATCAGCAAGACGATCTCATAGTGACGCATAAACTCTCCTTTTGGGTTAAAAAAAGCCACCCCGGCGTCAAGACGGGTGCGGCAAGGTAAGCCCATGATTATAGCTTTTTTACGTCAGGATAGCGAATATGCTCAACCAGGTCCTGCGCGTGTTGGCTGGGGCGTGGCGTGACCAAACTCACAAGAATAATCACGGCAAAACCCACCGGCACGCCAAAAAGCCCTGCCGAAATTGGCTCAATTCCCCACCACAGTTCGATCGGCGACTTCACGCCAAACACGCTGCGCAACCACGGCTGGTTGGCCACCATGTAATAAAAAGTCACTCCCAAGCCGGAGCACATGCCCAGCGCCGCTGCAATGCCGGTAGCGCGCTTCCAGAAAATGCCTAAACTCAGCGCCGGAAAAAAAGATGCTGCTGCAAACGAGAACGCAGCAGACACTAAAAACAAAATGTCGGCAGGCTTTTGTGCAGCCACATACGCGGCCAATAGCGCCACCACCAGCAGCAATATTTTGGACACTGTTACGCGGCTGACGGTTGACGCTTTGGGGTCAATCATTTTGAAGTACAGGTCGTGCCCCAAAGAATTGGCAATCGTCAGCAGCAAGCCGTCGGCCGTGGACAGCGCAGCCGCCAGGCCGCCAGCCGCTACCAGCCCTGAAATAACGTACGGCAGCCCCGCCAGCTCCGGTGTGAGCAGTACCACCACATCTCCACCAATAGTGAGTTCATTGAGCTGCAAAATATTGTCCTTGTTAACGTCGACTACCGACAACAAAGCCGTATCCACCTTAGCCCACGCGTTGACCCATGCGGGCAATTGGTCAAACTGCACACCGACCAGATTGGTAAAAATTTCGTACTTGACCAGCACCGCCAGCGCTAGGGTGGGATTTTTGATTTTTTCGCCCAGCACCGCGGCGCGCTGTG
>JANPDQ010000119.1:0-2391 GCA_031431575.1 Polaromonas sp. | reverse complement strand
GCGCTGTCTTTCCCGAAAAATTCCCCGCAGAAGATAAACTTGTAGGACAGTTTCGCGCAGTATTCCGGCCGCGCCTGTCGTCAGCAAAGGCAAACCGTGTCGTCCGATTTATTACTTAAGTACAAACAATTCTTTCAAGTTGATGGCCGCGACGTGATGGAAACGCTCGACCGCCTGCCGCAAGCTGCGTTTGACGACCTGCCTATTGGTGCCGTGCTGCTCAACGACAAAGCCAAAATTGTGCGTTACAACCGCACCGAGGGCGAGCTGACCAACCGGGACCCGCAGCACGTGATGGGTGCCGGGTTTTTCATGGAGTTGGCCGTTTGCGGCGTAAGCGAGCAGTTTCAGGGACGTTTCAAAAGCGCACTCAAAGCCATGTCGTTTGACCAGATGTTCCCGTTCGTGTTTTTTCACGAAATGCCTGAAACGCCGATGATGGTGCGCATTACCAAGCCGCGCGTGGCCATGGCTTCGCCACATGTGTGGATTTTGGTGCGGCGCGTGATGCCGCCGGTACCGCAAAGTTAATTTCCCAACGTTTTTGTTAAACAGCTATTTTGCAAAATTGAGGTTTTTTAGTCAGGGTTTTGGTCATGGAACATATCAGCTTTGAAGGCGTAAATTTGGCAGAGTTGCTGCCACGTATTCCCGATTCGATCAAGGACGGCCTGCCATTTGGCCTGGTCAAACTCGACCTGACCGGCAAGGTTCTGGAATACAACATGGCTGAAGGCGACCTGACCGGCGTCAGCCCCAGCTGGGCAATCGGTAAAAACTTTTTTGACGAAGTTGCCCTGTGCACCAAAACCGCCGCGTTTTATGGCCGCTTTGTTGACGGTGTGAAAAAAGGCTTTTTGAACTGCGTGTTTGACTACGTGTTTGACCACCGCGAAATTGCGACCAAAGTCAAAGTGCATATGGTCACCATTCCCAACCACCTGGGCCAGCAAACCGTGATGATTTTGGTCAAACGCGCCAACAAGCCACTGGTACAAGACGCGTTTGACGCACCGCAAGCTGATTTTCAGCGAACAGATTACGCCAGCGAAGCAACTGCAACGGCTCCGCAGCAGCTTCAGCCGCAATCCGCCTCTGCACCGAATCCAACGACCTCTGCGCCCAGCCTGAACGACATCGTTGCGGCGGTCATTGCGGCCATGAACAGCGGCGCTAACGCTGCTCCGGCGGCGGCGCCTGTTGCTGCTCCGGCGGCGGCCGCGCCTGTTGCTGCTCCGGCGGCCGCGCCTGCTGCAGCTCCTGCGGCACCGCAGCAGTATGCAGCGCCCCCAGCTCCGGCAGCACCAAGCAGTGGTTCACGCCATGAAGATATTCTGAAGTTCTAGTGCTTGCCCAACCAGCGCAACCGGCCACGCCGCTGTGACTGCGCTGGCAATTCCACCAGCCGACCTGCTTAGGGTGAGTCGTGACTTGGCATGGGCTGAAATTGCAGCCATGCCGGGCTTGGCTGCCCGACTTGGCCCGCGAATCAACCTCGAAAAACCAATTGACTGGTCAGGTGCGGGCCTGGCACTCGACTCATTGGCACGCATGCAGCTAGCCACCGCCGCCGCAACCTGGTGCAACGCGTACGATGCGGGTTTTGAAGACCTGTTTTTGGCCAAGCGCAGCGCAGCCGACTGGGCAGCAGTCATGCAAAGGGCGCGGGCTAGCGGCGCTGCGCACTTTACGTTCTGTAGCTCAGGCAGCACGGGCGTGCGAAAGCATATTCGCCACCGAGAAGATGTGCTGGCCAGCGAAGCGTACGCTTGGGCAGAAGTGCTCAATATGTCCGCTTCTGGCACCACAGCCACCACCACCACCATCTCCCGGGTGGTTTTGCTGGCGCCAACCCACCACATTTACGGCTTTATTTGGGGCGTGCTGCTGCCACTGGTGCTTGGCGTTGAAGTGGTGGATGCAGACATCTCGGCGCTGCCTGACTTGCGAAGCGGCGACTTGGTCATCGCAGTGCCCGACCAGTGGGCTTACCTGGCTGATTCATCGAAGGCGTGGCCTGCAGGCGTACAAGGCATTTCTTCAACGGCACCGCTGTCAGCAGCCGTACACCGCAAACTAATTGACGAACAGGCGGGCGGTAAAGCCGCACCGCTGGCCAGACTGCTGCAAATTTATGGATCAAGTGAAACCGCTGGCCTGGCCTGGCGCGATGACCCAAGCGCACCCTACACGCTGGCCCCAGGCCGCACGCGCGGTGCGCAGGGCGAGATTTCGCTGCTGCTGCCAAGTGGCAAGCAGGCGGTGATGCCGGTGCAAGACGAAGTGAAATGGACCGGTGACCACCAGTTTGAGTTGCTGCGCCGCACTGACAACAGCGTTCAGGTTGGCGGCCACAATGTGTCGCCTGACTGGGTGGCCCAGCAGCTGCAA
>JANPDQ010000118.1:0-9479 GCA_031431575.1 Polaromonas sp. | reverse complement strand
GAGCACTGCGCCTTGTACACCTCTTCGCCCGCTCTGAGTGGCCGGTTGGCATCACGAATTTCAATCGCGCCCACGCGGGCAATGCGCTTGGCCAGCGCTATTTCAGTATCCACCGCGCCTGCCGCCGGTTTGTTGCCCGTGGTCACGGTGTACACCAAGCCGATGATGATGAAAATCGGCAGAATAAAAAACAGCGCCGACGCCTGCAGCAACTGCTTTGGCGTTTTGATCGGGCCGGTATGCGCCTCTTCATAATGTTCAGGGGCGGTGGTGTGGTCGTTTGCGCTCATGGCGTCCTCAAGTAATGCGGGGAATACGAAAGCTGTGGGATGTATCTGCAAACACCGACGCTAATATGATATTTTCCATAATATTTTCGCGGCAATTTGTTTTGCGTACCGCCTCAAATTATAGCTGTGGGGCTATCGGTTAGCTGACGTAAAGGCGGGCCAAACAAGCCCGACTGGTAGAATCGACACCTTGGGTAGACTGCCCAAAACACAGCATTTGCGGCTGTAGCTCAGTGGATAGAGTATTGGCCTCCGAAGCCAAGGGTCGTGGGTTCGATCCCCGCCAGCCGCACCAAGATTGTTCTAAAAGTTCTCTCGTGCCAAAAAAAGCCCCGCCGAGGCGGGGCACATCCGGCGGGCTTGCCCAGCACTTAAATTACTGCGCAGGCACGCTGAACTCGCTCAGCTTTTTTCCGAACTTGATCATCCACAGCCGCTGCGTGCGGTCCAGGTCGCTGTTGCGGGCTACGCGTGCACTGACGCCTGCGCTTGCGGCGCAGCCAGTGAGCGTGCCCGATGCGTTTACGGTGCAGCTCGTTACATCAGCACCCGCAATGCTCGCGCCCGCAGCGTCCAGCACGTTGGTCTTCATACCGAAGTCGGTGTCATTCGTCAACGCCAGGGTGTTTTCGTCTACCAAGGCCAGGCCTTCGGCTTTTTCGGCCAGCCAGCCGACTTTGTTCAGGTCCAACAGCAGGGTTTTCTTCACGGTGATGACGGCGCTGTAGGGCGTTGGGCTGGCAAAGGTGCTACTGATGCTGTTTTTTTCCAGCTCGCTGCCAATCGCTGCGATGTTGGTGGCGTTGGCGGGTATTTCCACCAGCATCAGCCAGTTAAAAACCTTGCCTGCGGCGCTCAAGCCCTGCTCAATGACCACGAACTTGCCGTTGCCCAGCGCCGTCAAGTCGCCCAACTTGGCGCTGCCAGTGCGGCCCCGGTCGTAGATTGCGCCGTCAATCGGGTAGGCGTAAAGCTTGGTGGTCTCAAGCTCGGGGTCAAACTCCACCCAGCGGGCAAATTTTGCAAAGTCTTGTACGTTCGTGGTGCCTACTGCGCCGTCAGAAATCGGGCTTTGCAGAAAGCCGTGCAGTTTTTTGCTGGTTGGGTCCAACGCCAGGCCTTCCATGCCGCGGTTGGCGCGCCGCTTGAGCAAGATGTTGGGCAAGTCGGCAGCGCCGGTTCCGGGCTGGTATTTTTTCAAAATCACGCCGGTGGTGGGGTCAATCTTCAAGATGAAGGGGCCGTATTCGTCAGACACCCACAGCGCATTTCGGGCCGGATCAGAGACTACGGATTCAGGGTCAATTCCGTTTTCGCTGTAGTTTGCTTTTGCGGGTTCGTACTTCAGCGCGTCCGTCAGCGGTGCCTCACCGGTAGCACCCACGCGGCCTGGCGGCACAGAAAGGCCGTTGGTGCTTACCGTGTTGCTGACTTTGATCGGCAGGCGTGATTTCAACACCGCGCCGTCTTTGCCAAGCGTGATGATGCCAAGCGACGGCACAAAGCCGGGCGACGGAAAGATTTTTGAATCTGACGTGCCAGTGGCCGTAGACGACTCGAGGATAGACCGGGCAATCTTGGGGCCGTCGCCATTCGGGCCACGGTCGGTAATCGCGTAAAACTCCAAAGTACCGTCGGCAAGCTTGCCCTTGTAGGCCAAGCCTGAGCCATAGGCGGGCAGAAATCCATTGGCATATTCAGCCTTGGCTGCTGCGTTGCCGCTGCTTTCGTACGGGATGTAAAACGAGCTGGACGCCTGCACGGCGTAGCGCGTAACCGTAACGGCCACTGTGCCCAGCGGATTGGTTTGAGAAAAGCCTTCGTTCACTGGAGTTCCTAGTCTGGATGCCAGCGTATCCTCAAAATGCTCACGCGCCTGCAGGCGGCGGTCTTCATCAACGGTACGGGTTTTGTAGGCGTTGGGCAGCACAGCCAGGGTGGCCGTTAACGCTGCGTTAAATGCGCTGGCAGACAGGGCAAAGTCTATCGTGCGGGCGGCCAAAGCGGTGCGCACTTCGGGCGTTAGCTTGATGCCGTTGAAGGCATCAAAGTCTTCGTCCAGCGTTTGCAGGGCCAGCGCGCGGTTGACCACGGCTGTGTCTTTCACGTCTGTTGTGCCTACCAGCGACAGCGGGGTGACAGCGCTGCTGCACGGTGCAGAGCCCAGGGCAACAGCGCCTACAAAAAAGCTGACGCTTTCACCCACACGGCAGGTAAAGCCACCGGCGGCTGTGGTCAGGGTTTTGGTGGCGGTGCTGGTGGTGGTGTACTCGAGGCCTTCAACGGCGGAGTCCAGAAAAACACCTTGCAGGGTTGCTGGCGCTGCGGGTGAAGCGGGGACGTCGCTGCCGCCGCCGCATGCTGCCAAAAGGGTTGCAGCCGTAACGGTAAGCAGCAATGGTGATATTTTTTTGATCATGGTTTCTCCCTGGTTAGACCGAGTCAGATTAAGCGCAGCCAACAGTGACATCGCCATGACAGCCCCGGACCCGAGCGTTCATCGCCAGGGCACCGCGTTGCCAATGGATGGGTCACTTTTGTGCAGGAAACGGTTTTTTACCGCCAGCAGAAAAGCTTTGGCACAATTTGGGCATGCCCCACACCTCTTACTTTGCCGCCTACCCGGCTGGCCGGCCGCGCCGCTTGCGCCGCGATGCTTTTACCCGCAACCTGGTGCGCGAAAATTCGCTTACCCCAAACGATCTGATCTACCCGGTGTTTGTACTGGATGGCGCGGGCCGGCGTGAGGCGGTCAGCTCCATGCCCGGCGTGGAGCGACTGAGCCTGGATTTGCTGCTGCCAGTGGCTGAAGAATGCGTCAAACTGGGCATTCCGGTGATGGCGCTGTTCCCGGTGATTGATGGCGCTTTGAAAACATTTGATGGCATTGAGGCGACCAACCCCGACGGCCTGGTGCCACGCGTGGTACGTGCGCTGAAAGGTCGCTTTCCTGAACTGGGCGTGATGACCGATGTGGCGCTGGACCCGTTCACCACGCACGGCCAAGACGGCCTGCCGGACATGACCGACGGTGCAAACGGCTACATCATGAACGACGAAACCATTGAAGTTCTTGTCAAACAGGCGCTGTGCCAGGCCGAGGCGGGCGTAGATATTGTTGCGCCCAGCGACATGATGGACGGCCGCATTGGCGCGATTCGCAACGCGTTAGAGGCAAACAAATTTATTCACACCCGCATCATGGCGTACAGCGCCAAATATGCCAGTGCTTTTTACGGCCCGTTTCGCGATGCGGTCGGCTCCAGCGGCAATTTGGGCAAGGCTAACAAGAACGTCTACCAGATGGACCCCGGCAACACGGACGAAGCGCTGCGCGAAGTGGCGCTGGACATTGCCGAGGGCGCAGACATGGTGATGGTCAAGCCCGGCATGCCGTACCTGGACGTGGTGCGACGCGTCAAAGATGAATTCAAAATACCAACCTTTGCCTACCAGGTCAGCGGCGAATACGCGATGCTCAAAGCCGCCGCGCAAAATGGCTGGCTGGACCACGACGCGGTAATGATGGAGAGCCTGCTGGCCTTCAAACGCGCAGGCGCAGACGGTGTGCTGACGTATTTTGCAATTGACGCCGCCAGAAAGTTACTGCAAAAATAATAGCTGCTTGCGCCTATATTGATTGGGCTACAGCATCAAAACACTTAAAAACTGGGCTCTTACAGTGCAAATTGTTGAATTTACCGCCGACAGCCTGCGCTTTGTAGACGCTGCGCCAAGTCAGAGCCCGCCTGATGGCTTCGTGTGGATATTTTTGGAGCAGAACGAGTTCGAAGCCGCGCAGGGCGACATCCAGCAGGCAGCACTTGCGCTAGGCGGCTCGCCCTTGCTGGATTTGCATTGCCAGGACCTGCACAGCCCGGTGCACCCGTCGTACTACGACTCCACTTCAGTGTATGACCTCATCATATTCAGGCGGCTGGCCACGCAGCTTGAAACGCAGGCTGAAGACGATATTGAAAAAGCCATCAGCAACTACCACGGCCAGGGCGGCAAAACACGCCGCCGGGGCGAGCGCCTGCCGACCTTTAACCGGGTTGCGTCCAAGGCGGTGGGTTTTGCGGTGTTTGACCGTTGCCTGATCAGCGTACACCCACCGGGTTGCTATGCGGCCAAGAGTTTTATTCAGCGCTTTCTGGCCGATGCCAAATTTACACTCGACGCCACGCGGCTAGACACAAACGGCGCCCGCTCACGCCTGCCAGTGAGCCCCGCAGACCTGGCGCTGCGCATGATCAATGCCATGGTGGACAGCTACCTTGACCTGCGCAAAGTGCTGACTGGACAACTTGAGCACTGGCAGGCCGATTTGCTGCGGGCCAATTCACGCTTTGACAACTGGGGCGCGCTGATGACGGCGCGCTCGCAGCTCCATGTCCTTGAAGAGCTGTGCAATGAGCAGCACGACGCCATGCAAGAGTGGCTGGACACGCTGCGCGAGCAGCCACTGGCGTCGTTTGTCAAGGCGCAAACCAAAGCTGACGAACATGCGCTGGCCGCTGCACTTGCCCAGCGTGACCAGCTGGTGGCCCGGGCCCGTGACGTGACGGAACACATTGCGCGTGTCATGCAGCACGCCCGGCGGCTGGAGCAATCGGCCGAAACCGTGGTGCAGATTCACTTTAACGCGCAAAGCAACCGCACCAACGACGTGATGCGCACGCTGACTGCAGTGACGGCAATATTCCTGCCGCTCAATTTGATCACCGGATTTTTCGGCATGAATTTTGAGCATATTCCGGGCCTGAAGTCACCGACTGCCTTCTGGATAACGGTAAGCGTGATGGTGCTGGTGGTGGTCGGTGTGTTGACCACCTTTTTGCGCAAACGCTATATTGCGCGCAGCGGCTTGTAATACCTATATGCTATTTAAGTAATAGCTGCTCGCGCCCGTATTTGTTGAGCTACAGGCTTTTTTGGTACAAAAATCGCAGTCACCGCATGGGTGTCACTGATTTTTTCCGCGTGCGTTTACGTACGCGGCAAAACCACTGGCGCTTCCAAGCATGCCTTGGCCCGATTCGCTGCGTGGCACTGTGGCATCGCTGCTTCCCGACTTTTCAACCCCCACATGTAGATAGTGGTTTGCATCCAGCGCTTTGTCGGCAGGCCCACTACCGGTGCTGGTCACGCAGGTCTTGCGTTGCGGTAGCAGTAAAACCACCACCCGCCAACTCACTAAAAGAGCGCACCCGGATGACGCCAGATGGCGGTACGTCCAGCGCAACGCTTTTGCCCATGAAAGGCAAGTCACGGCCACTCCACTGCAACTGGCGCGGCGCGCCAGGTTGTTCCAGCAAAACAACCGATCGGTGCGCAAAGTCTGGTGGCAAATTAAGCAGGAGCTTTGGGGGTGGGGCCCAGGTGGTTTCAAAAAATGTGGCGGTCGCCCAGACTGCTCCGGCACCCAGTCCAAGCAGCAAACTGCCTGCGGCAACCACGAGGCCGCCCATTGAGTCTCCGCCCATGGCTTGCTCCTTTTAAATTTCCAGCGCTTTGTTCAGCCGCGTTTCAATCAGGAAGTCACGCGGCAGATACCCGACGCCTGCTTGATCGCCAATTTAAAGGCGGTAGAGTCTGATTGCGCCTGTGACAGCAGCAAGCCGCCCTCGATCAGCGCAGTGACCAGCAACGCTTTTTCCTTCGCTGCCCGTGCAGTTAGCCCATCACGCCGCAGCAGCGTTTCAATGGCTGCGGTCAATTCACTGTAGGCACGCGTGACGGCCTGACCCAGCTGGGGCGAGGTTTTTCGCTCGGCTGAAAACGAAGCAAAGAGGGTACACAGCTCGTAGTTGGTTTTTTCCATCGCGACCAGCAATTGCCCGCCTGTCTTCAGCAAAACCGCTTCTGCGCTGCGGGCACGGCTTTGCGCCAGCAAGCCAAGCAAACTGCTCGAAATTTTCTCAACCACGCAAACGCCAATCGCCTCTTTGCCACCCGGGAAATGGTGGTACAGCGAGCCCTTGGGTGCATGGGCTGCCTCCAGAATATCGCTCAAACCCGTGGCGTGGTAGCCGCGTTTGCGAAACAGCCGCTGCGCTGCCACGAGCAAGCGTTCGCGGGTGTCCACGGCCGTAGGCGCTGAGGGTGCTGACGTGTTGGGCTGCATACTTCTCATCATAGCAATGCAATTTCTAGTCCATATTAAACCGACCGGTCTAGTGAGTATTAGAATCACAGCATGACGCTTCAAGCATCCACACACATCACGCTGCTGGCCGCCGACAGCTACCGGCTGGCTGCAACGCACTACCCCGCACCTAGTGGCCAGTTCATCGTCATGGCCAGCGCCACAGGCGTGCCGCGCGGCTTTTACCGGCGCTTTGCCGAGTTTGCCCAGGCGCGCGGTATCAACGTCGTCACCACCGACTACCGGGGCATAGGCGATTCAAAACCTGCCACGCTCAAAGGGTTTGACATGCAATACGCCGACTGGTCTGCGCTGGACCTTGCGGCGGCAGTTGACTATGCGCTGCAACGCGGCAAAGTCTGGCTGGTAGGCCACAGTCTGGGCGGCCATGCCATCGGCCAGTTGCCAGACGCCAATCGGCTGCAAGCGGCGTATGTCTGCGGTACGGGCGCTGGCTGGCACGGCTGGATGCCACGGCCAGAGCGCTACCGCGCATGGGCGATGTGGAACCTGGTCGGCCCGGTAGTCACGCGGCTTTCGGGCTACCTCCCGATGAGCAGACTCAGTGGTGGCGAAGATCTGCCAATGGGCGTGTACCGCGACTGGAAGCGCTGGTGTGCGCTGCCGCATTACTTTTTTGACGACGGTGAGGCAAAAGCCATCACTGACAAATTTGCCGATGTGCGCATACCGATTGGTGCTGCGGTGAGCCTAGATGATTTGTGGGCGCCGCCTGCGTCGCGTGATGCGTTCTTCAAAGGCTATACCAACGCAGCGGTTGAGGCAATTGACTTGCAGCCCGCCGCCCTGAACGTGCAGCAAGTCGGCCACATGGGTTACTTTAGGCCGCAGGCGGGGCAGGTGTTGTGGCCGCAAATACTGGTGTGGTTAGGCAAGTATGGGTTGACGGCTAATCTTGCTCGCTAGCAGCTTGCGCCAGCAACCAGTCTCTGAAAACTTGCAGCGGTTTTAGCTCAGCAGATTCTGGTGGGTACACCAAGTAGTAGCCGCGTGCCGCACGCCATTGCCGCTTCGACAAACGCTTGAGCCGCCCCGTGGCCAGCGCGTCTTGCGCCATAAAAGCTGGTAGCAGCACCACACCCAGCCCGGCCACAGCAGCGTTCAGTGCCATCGACATCAAACCGTAACGCGGGCCTTGGCTTGCATGCTCTCCTGCCAAGCCTTCAAGCTCAAACCAGGCTTGCCAAGCTTCAGGCACGGTGCTGTGATGGATCAAGGCCGACGTTGGTGTTTGGCTTGTCAGGGTTTTGCCATGCCCCGCTATCCACGCGGGGGCTGCATACGGAGCCAGCAGCAATGGCAGCACAAATTCGTTCTTTAAATGGGCGCGCTGGCCTTCGCCAAACTCCAGCGACGCATCCACCGCTGTGCTGGAAAAGTCGACTGAGCCAATGCGGGTGGCAAAGTTCAATGTGATCTCACTGTGGGCTCTGGTGAACGCAGGCAAGCGCGGAATCAACCAGTAGCTGCCCAGTGATGCGCCAACCGACAGCGTGAGCAAACCGCCGCGCCCCTTAAGCGCCATCACGTTGGCAGTGGCGCGCTCCAGCCGCTGCAGCAACGGCGCAATTTCACCAAGGTAGTACCGCCCGGCTTCAGTAAGCACCAGGGCTTCGCGTTTGCGCACAAACAGCCTGGCGTCCAGGCGCGCTTCAAGGGCGATGATTTGACGGCTTACCGCGCCTTGCGTCAAGCGCAGCTCAACTGCAGCAGCGGTAAACGATTGCAGTCGCGCACTGGCTTCAAGGCACAGCAAAGACATGGTGGAAGGCGCACGCAGCAGTGAAGACATGCTGGCAAGAATAGCAAATTCTGACTCGGATCACATGAGAAAAAATCATGGATGAGTCATAAAACATCGTTTGCCAGCCAGTGCGCATCCAAGCACCATCTGCACTGCTTACAACTACTGAGACACCGCCATGAAATCGTTTGACACCGCATCCACTATTGACCGCCGCCTGCTTTTGCGACTTGCAGCGGCAACCGCATTGGCCGCGCCCACGCTGGCGCGCGCCGCATGGCCAGACCGGCCAATACGGCTGGTGGTGCCATCAGCCGCAGGTGGTGCGCCTGACGTGATTTGCCGCATTGTGGCCAACGAGCTGGCCAAACTGCTGGGCCAGAGCATCGTGATTGACAACAAACCTGGCGCCAGCGGCAATATTGGCATGACAGAAATATTTCGCGCTGCACCAGATGGCTACACACTGGGCTACGGCAATGTCGGCACGTTGGCGATCAACAAATCACTGTTTGCAAAGCTGCCTTATGAGCCTGAAAAGCTGGTGCCCGTAGCACTGCTTGGCTATGTGCAAAACGCATTGGTGGTGCGCAGCGATTTGGGCGTGGGCAACATCAAAGAGCTGATTGCCATGGCCAAAGCCAAGCCGGGCAAGCTGGTGATGGGCTCGGCAGGTAACGGCACCACCGGGCACCTGGGTGGTGAGCTGTTCAAAAGCATGACCGGCACGTTCATGATTCACGTACCGTATCGGGGCAGCCCACAAGCGATTCAGGACTTGATGGGTGGCCAGACCGATTTGATGTTTGACAACCTGTCGTCAATATCGCCGCACATCAAGTCGGGCCGCGTCAAGGTGCTGGGTGTATCAGGCCGTGCGCGCAGCCCGTTGTTTCCGGACATCCCCACGATTGGCGAGATAGTTCCGGGTTACGAGACCAGTGCGTGGGGCGGCATTGTTGCCCCGCCGGGTACACCGCGTGAAATAGCCACGCGTGTCAACGCCGACAACAACAAAGTATTGTGAAGTCCTGCAGCAAGTGAAAAATTATTGGCCGTGTCATGGGAAAGCACCATGGGCCCGCCCGAACGCTTGCAAGACCGCGCCCTGCGCGAGACACCCATGTGGGCGGGTGTGATCAAGCGATCAGGTGCCCGCATTGACTAAGCACGCGGATTAATTCAGTGCTGGATTTGGTCATTGAAGGTGGCGAGCTGATTGATGGATGCGGCACGCCGCGCCGCCATGCTGATGTGGGCATCAGAGGCGACAAGG
>JANPDQ010000117.1:0-13420 GCA_031431575.1 Polaromonas sp. | reverse complement strand
CAGACCATCCGGCTTTTAAAGACATGCTGGCGTTGATTAAATAAACGCAGTAGCAGCATAAAAAAGGTGACGAGCCTTTACCCCGGCACTGACTCCACAGTTAGGGCTGCTTGGTTCCCCACCTGACCCGTTTGGCCGCTTTACCATGCGGGAAGGCTCGTCACCCACTATTGTACGAGACCGGAGTGATCTTGATCGTTTGTCCGGTGTGAAGCCTTTGAATCGGCATGCGAGTCCCGCGCCATCTTGCGCACTTTTACCAAGGAGATGAACGATGAAAAAGATGACTAAATTTACAGCTTTAGCGGCAGCCCTGGCGTTGAACCTACTGGCTGGCTGCGCCAGCCTGCCCGGCGGAGTAACCCAAAAGCAAGAAATGGTCAAAGGCGAAGAAACCATGAAGCTGCAGGAAATGCTGCGCGATCAAGAAAAGGCGAAAAACGACGCCATCAGGAACTAGGTCGCACTGGGATTGCCGCCGGTAATGCCACCGGTTATGCCGCCAGTAATGCCGCCGGTAATGCCGATGAGGCGTTTCGGTCTCAGCGTGCTGGGCGTAGCCCCGAATGTTCAATTTAGAATTAGAAATGTCTTACCTAGTTCTTGCCCGCAAATACCGCCCAAAAAACTTTTCTGAGATGGTTGGGCAGGCCCATGTTGTGCAGGCGTTGAGCAATGCACTGACCACCCAGCGGCTGCACCACGCTTATTTGTTTACCGGCACGCGGGGAGTAGGCAAAACCACTATTTCACGCATTTTGGCCAAGTCGCTGAACTGCATCGGCGCAGACGGTGAGGGCGACATTACTGCCACACCATGTGGCGTCTGCCAGGCGTGCACGGACATCGATTCAGGCCGATTTGTTGACTACACCGAGCTGGACGCGGCTTCAAATCGCGGCGTGGACGAGATTGCGCAACTGCTTGAGCAAGCGGTGTACAAGCCGGTGGTTGGGCGGTTCAAAGTCTTCATGATTGACGAGGTTCACATGCTGACGAACACGGCGTTTAATGCCATGCTCAAAACGCTGGAAGAGCCGCCCGAATATTTGAAGTTTGTGCTGGCCACGACCGATCCGCAAAAAGTGCCCGCCACAGTGCTGTCGCGCTGCCTGCAATTTAACTTGCGGCCTATGGCACCAGAAACTATTTTGGAGCATTTGGGCGCTGTTTTGGGTGTGGAAAATGTGCCCTCTGAGCCACAAGCGCTGCGCCTGTTGGCACGCGCAGCACGCGGCTCCATGCGGGACGCGTTGTCGCTCACTGACCAGGCGATTGCCTTTGGCTCAGGCAACTTGCAAGAAGCCAGCGTGCGCCTGATGTTGGGCAGCGTTGACCGCAGCTACGTGTTCAAACTTCTCAGCGCATTGGCGCAAGGCGACGGTAAAACCGTGGTGGAAACATCCGAGGAATTGCGCGTTAATGGCTTGAATGCCGCATCTACCCTTGAAGAAATGACCACAGTGTTGCAGCGCATGGCGGTGCTCCAAGCCGTGCCAGACATGATGCTAAAGGCGCTTGAAGCAGGCGACAGTGATACCGACCCAGAAGCTACCCAAACTGCGCTACTGGCCCAAACCATGGCCGCCGATGAGACGCAATTGTTGTACTCGATGTGCCTGCACGGTCGGGGGGAATTGGGCTTGGCGCCCGATGAATATGCAGCCCTTACGATGGTGTTGCTGCGGTTGCTGGCGTTCAAGCCGTCGGCTGCGACTGGTGCGGTAGTTGGCGCGGTGGTTGGCGCAACCCCAGCGAGGGCTGCCGCAGAGCCTGAAAAAAAGCCGCTGGCTGAAACTGTTCGCGCTGCAGTTGCGCCGGCTGTGGTGCCAGCAGCGGTGCCAGCAGTGGTGCCAGCAGTAGAGAGAATCCTCGCTGTAGCCGAAAAATTCGTTCAAAAAGAGCCTGTAGCCCAATTAATACAGGCGCAAGCAGCTCCTGAATTAATAGCAAATAGTAGTGGCTTGGATGCAAAGCGCGACACGGCTTTAAGCGACGATTGGTCAACTTTGGTGGCGCAATTGATTGCGCAAGACGCTATCAAATCCATGGTGCGGGAGCTCGCGCTTCAGTCGCAGTTGCAAAGCCAAGTTGGACTTGATTGGACGCTGCGTGTTGAAAGCGCATCGCTCAACAACCCGGCGGCCATTGAAAAAT
This sequence comes from Polaromonas sp., assembly GCA_031431575.1. Classification (GTDB taxonomy): domain Bacteria; phylum Pseudomonadota; class Gammaproteobacteria; order Burkholderiales; family Burkholderiaceae_C; genus Polaromonas. The sequence goes on along the minus strand of JANPDQ010000117.1, from coordinate 11,263 downwards.
TGCAGACGGCTATCAATGCGCATCGTGGACATGATGCGGGCATTACGCTCACCACTGAAATGGGCGCAGTTCAAGATACGCCCGTGCGCCGCAACCTTGCCGCCGCGCAGGCCCGCCAGCAGCATGCAGAGGAGTTGATTCACAACGACCCTCTGGTGCGCGACATGGTGCAAAACTGGGGTGCAAAAGTCGTGCCCGGAAGCATCAAAAGTACCGCTACACAAGCAAAATCAAGCGCCCAGCCGATATGATGCTGCAACACTTATCTAGCAGTTTCACACCAATTTCTAAAGGAAACATCCATGTTTAACAAAGGGCAACTAGCCGGCCTCATGAAGCAGGCGCAAGCCATGCAGGACAACATGAAAAAAGCGCAAGACGAGCTGGCTTTTATTGAAGTGACTGCCGAGTCAGGCTCCGGCCTGGTCAAAGTCACCATGACCTGCAAGCACGAAGTCAAGCGCGTTGAAATCGCCCCCAGCCTGCTGACGGACGACAAAGACATGATTGAAGACCTGGTAGCCGCAGCGTTTAATGCGGCGGTACGTAAAGCTGAAGAGGTCAGTGCTGAAAAAATGGGCAAGATAGCCGCCGGTATGCCCAGCCTGCCCGGCGGTATGAAAATGCCCTTTTAAAGATGCCCTCCTAATTTTGCTATTCGAATTCACAAGCAGGGGCCGCGGGACTGGCTTCGCCAGACCGCAGGCGCAGCGCCCCCTTTCGGGGCGGGCGGCTACACAAGGCAAAGCACCGCACGGGCGAGGACTTCAAGCAGGGGCCACGGAGCTGGCTTTGCCAGGCCGTAGGCGCAGCGGCCCCCTCGGGGGGCAGGCCGCTACACGAAGTGAGCGAACGTGGGGGCTCCATGTCTAACGCTTTAGAAGGCCTGACCCAAGCGCTGCGCAAACTGCCAGGCGTTGGCGCTAAATCTGCTGCCCGAATGGCGTTTCATTTGCTGCAGCACGACAAAACCGCCGCCCTTCAAATCGCCAAAGCACTTGAGCACGCAGTTGCCAGCATCAAGCACTGCACGCTGTGCAATACGCTGACCGAGCTCGACGTGTGTAGCACCTGCTCAAACGCCCAGCGCGACCGCAGCAAGCTGTGCGTGGTTGAAACGCCCGCTGACCAGGCCGCGCTTGAGCGCACACTGGCCTACAAAGGGCTCTACTTTGTACTTATGGGCAAGCTTAGCCCGCTAGACGGCATTGGCCCGCTCGATATCGGGTTGCAAAAACTTTTCGACCGTGTGGTCCCAAAAGACGCGGCTGGCCTGGCGGTCGCTGCTGAGCAGCGCGAAGTTCAAGAGGTGATTTTGGCAACCAACTTCACGGCCGAAGGTGAGGCAACAGCGCATGTCATTGCCCAGGCGCTCAAAGCGCGCAACGTGCAAGTCACGCGGCTAGCGCGGGGCGTGCCAGTTGGTAGCGAGCTGGAATATGTTGACCTTGGCACGATTGCACATGCGCTGGTGGACCGGCGCTAAGCCACTGCTGGCCTGCCTGTATTTTGCTATATTAGTAATAGCTGCTTGCGCCCGAATTTGTTGCGCTAGAGCCTTAATCGATATGATATTGTCAACTTTTGAAGACTTCAACCGCCTGAACCGCCTCAACTACCAAAGGATCACAGCGCTATGACTTACGCCCGTTTCACCGTTGCTTATTGGTGCATTCTGACAATGGCCATTTTGCCGATTGTGTGCGCCGGTATTTCAAAATACGGCATGTTCAGCGTCAAGCGCAAAGACGGCGGATATGACAACAACCACCCACGTGCGTGGCTAAGCAGGCAATCGGACTGGCGTGCCAGAGCCAATGCGGCGCAGGCCAACACGTTTGAGGCTTTGCCATTTTTCTTTGCCGCGGTCATCATTGCGCATGTGCTGCAGGCTGGCCAAACCAGGCTGGATATTTTGGCCTTTACGTTTGTGGTTTTGCGTGTGGCGTATGTGGTGGTCTACGTGGCGGATATGGCCAACACACGAAGCGCGATCTGGTTTTTGGCATTGCTGACAAATATAGCTATTTTGTTTGCTGGATACCGCTAGCTGACAGGCTTGGCTAGTCGTCAACTCGTCAACCGCAACATTTACTGGTATTGGTAAAAAAGCGTAATCGGCTCTTGAGGTTTTGAGTAATAACCCGCACGGGATGTTCCCGATGCGGGTTTTTTGCTGTGTGGTTACGCTTGTCCAAACAGATACAAAATTATTAAGCTCCAAAGTTTATTCCAACCGTGTCCATTGCCACCCTCTTTACCCGCAGGGCCTTCGTGTCAAGCCTTGCCGCCGCCACCGCGAGCCTTGGAGCACCGTGGGTGCTGTCCCAAAATCGCCTGGAAAAAGCCAAAATAGTGTTGGCAGTCGACGGCAAGGCGTCTTTTTACTATTTGCCGTTGACTATTGCCGAGCATTTGGGCTACTTCAAAGCCGAAGGCCTTGATGTTGAATTTCTCGACGTGGCAACCAGCTCACGCGCCCAGCAGGCACTTAGCAGCGGCGCTGCAGATGTTTGTGCTGCACCGTTCGAGCACACTCTGCACATGCAGTCCAAGAGCCAGGCGGTACGGTCTTTTGTGCTGCAGGGCAGGGCGCCACAATGTGCTCTTGGTATTTCAAAGAAATCGTTTCCTGGGTCGGTTGTGGCGGCTGACCTTCACGGTAAAAAGGTGGGCGTTCCGGAATTGGGTAGCGCAAGCCATATTTTTGCCAGCACGGTGTTGTCCCGCGCTGGCGTAAAGCCGCCGGACGTTAGCTATGTTGCAGTCGGTAGCGGCAGCGCCGCACTGGCAGCCTTGCGCGACGGCCAGATCGATGCGCTGAGCCATACTGACCCGGTAATGACCGCGCTGGAGCTTCGAGGTGAGGTAAAAACCATCAGCGATGCCCGCACGCTGAGTGGTACCAGGGCGGTTTATGGCGGCACCATGCCAGCGGCCTGCCTACTCGCTTCAGATGAGTTTTTACGAAAGCTGCCTAAAACCAGCCAAGCCCTTGCCAACGCTGTGGTGCACGCCTTGAAGTGGCTGCAAACCGCCGGAACGAGTGACATCATCAAAACTGTACCTGAGAGCTATTTGCTCGGAGACCGGAGCCTGTACCTGGCCGCATTCAACAAGCTGCGCGAGTCGATTTGCCTGGATGGTTTGATGCCTGAGGATGGGCCCCGCACTGCGCTCAGGGCTTTAAGCGGATTTGACCCATCGATCGAGCTCAGGAAAATTGACCTGCAAAAAACGTTCACCAACCAACTCGCCCAGCGCGCCAAAGAACGCTTCAAGTCCTGATTGGGTCAGTATCGATTGCTGATTTTTCCCCTAGCGGGTTTGAACACTTCGCAAGAGTCGGAGCTCAGGCTCCTGGCAAACCATTCAACGCTTATTGGATTTGCTCACTACTTTGCTGCTGCGACTCACCGTCTTGACGGTAGCCTTTGAAGTGCTTTTGGAAATAGCTTTAGAAGTAGTTTTAGAGGCAGTTTTGGACTGCGCTTTTGCTCCACCTCGGCCAACACTCGCCGAACGCTGCAGGGCTTTCGTGGGCAGGAATAGCACCACTTGCTGGCCAGCTTTGAAAGTACCGGCTTTTAAACCTGCGTTCCACTCAGTGATGCTGGCCGCGCTCAAGCTGTAGCGTTGGGCCATCCTGGCTACGGTTTCACCCTTTCGCGCTTTTACTGTCGTGCGGCGCAGCACGATCTCAGGCGCCAATGAGACTTGCGCGTTGTCTGCCACGCTGCTGCTGACGTCTGTTTGGTTACCGGCCGAGCGGGTCACCAGCAAAGTAGAGCCCGCTTTGATCAGCATGCGCGGTGGAATGTTGTTGGCTGCGCGCAGGTCGGCCTCGGTCATGCCGACGCGTTTGGAGGCATCGCTGACGGAAATCGTCGATGGCGCTGTCCAGGCTGTCCAGCTGGCAAACTGGCCCTTGGCGTGGCCTTCAAAATTGCGCTGAAAAACCACCGCGTTGTCCCAAGGCAGCAAAATTTCTGGTGTGCCAGACGCGATGATCACAGGCCGATTTGCAGATGGGTTCAGCGCTTTGAAGTCGTCAATTTTGACGTCAGCCAGTTTGGCAGCCAGTGCTACGTCAATGTCCCGAACCAATTGCACACGCTGAAAGTAAGGATGGTTGCCGATCACTGGTAACTCAGCTTGAAAGCCCTGCGGATTGGCCACTATGTTTTTGACCGCTTGCAATTTGGGCACATACATGCGCGTTTCGGCTGGCATATTGAGGTCAAGGTAAGTCAGCCCCAAACCGGCTTTTTTGTTGCGCTCAATGGCGCGGCCTACGCTGCCTTCGCCCCAGTTGTATGCGGCCAGCGCCAGGTGCCAGTCGCCAAACATGCCGTGGAGTTTTTGCAAATAGTCCAAAGCCGCACGGGTAGACGCCAGCACATCGCGGCGGTCGTCCTTAAAGGCATTTTGTTTTAGTGAAAAATACTTTCCGGTAGCTGGCATGAATTGCCACATACCCGCTGCCTTGGCGCTGGACACTGCCTGCGGGTTAAATGCGCTTTCAATAAAGGGCAACAGCGCCAGTTCAGTGGGCATTCGGCGGCGCTCAAGTTCCTCAACGATATGAAACAGGTATTTGCTTGAGCGCCCGGTCATGCGCTGGATGTAGTCGGGCCGGCTGGAGTACCACTGCTCACGGTCTGCCACCAGCGGGTCTTGCAAATCAGGCATTGCAAAACCGCGCCGAATGCGGTCCCACAATTCTTTGGGCGGCTCGACGGCAGTGGTTTTAAACCCGCCAACCTGCGCTGGCGTTAGCCCCACCAGCGGCTCGCCCAGCATGACTGCGGCGGCAGTTGCCTCGCCTGGCGACCTGGGCGCAGCAACAGATGTAGGTGGTGGTGCGGTGGCAACCGGACTGGTGGCCGGGTCAGCTGCTACTGCGCTGCTGCGGGGCGCAGTGGTGCAGCCAGCCAATAGCGCGGCTACAGCCAATAAAACCAAACAAATCGGTCTGAAAAAAGAGGAAGATTTCGTTGCATTGGTGGCATTTGGCAATTGGTGAGGTGTCATTTGAATTGGTTTTTCCATTGCCGAATGGCGGCAAAGACTGACGTGTCGTCATGGGCTGCAGCGTCGAACTGCTTGGCAGAAGAGACCAGGGCAGGGCTTCGGGTGCGCAGAAAAGGATTGATTAAAAGCTCGCGCGCGATGCTTGTTGGCAAGGTGGGCTGGCCTGCCTCCCGCAAATCTTGGCACTGCGCGTTGTAGGCCACCAAGCTTGAATTTTCAGGATCTACTGCCAGCGCAAAGCGCAGGTTGCTGAGCGTGTATTCGTGCGTGCATCACACCACCGTGTTGCCGGGCAACGCCGCAAGTTTGTCCAACGAAGCCAACATCTGCGCAGGCGTGCCTTCAAACAATCTGCCGCAGCCGCCAGAAAACAGCGTGTCGCCACAAAACAGCAATGGCTTGTCGTTCACGTCAGCAGCGTAATAAGCTATGTGCCCAGCGGTATGGCCGGGCACATCCAGCACGCGAAAATCAATGCCAAGGGCGTTCAACTTGTCGCCTTCAGACAGTGGTACGAACGGCTTGGGAATACGCTCATTGGCTGGGCCGTAGACCAGTGCGCCAGTTGCCTCGCGCAGAATGTCTACCCCGCCAGTATGGTCTGCATGGTGGTGCGTGACTAAAATATATGAAAGTCGCAGTTTATGTTCTTGCAGCACACTCAATACCGGAGCGGCATCGCCTGGGTCAACAACCAAAGCGTTCATGCCGTCGTGCAGCAACCACAAATAGTTGTCAAGAAAAGCTGGAATGGCGATTAATTTATACATGCACTGATGTCACTAGAAGCTGAAATTATAGGTTTTACAAACTGGCTGCAAACGCCGCCCGGCAAGTATTTGCTGGCGTGGGAACAAGTGCAGTTTGACCAGGCAGTAAGCGATATTTTTGGCTACCACGCGTTGCAGCTTGGGTTCACTGAACTTGACGCACTTAGAGCAAATCGAATGCCGCACCAATGGCAGGCTGCAGCTGAGTACCTACCGGCACAAGCCGATGAGTTGACACCAGACGCGGGCCCAAGTTCCCGCTTGCGCGCAGCGTTGGTCACTGATTCAGGCGCCTTGCCTTTTCCGGCTGCCAGCCTTGATCTGGTTGTGTTGCCGCACACACTGGAGCTAAGCGACGACGCGCATGCAACGCTGCGTGAAGTTGAGCGGGTGCTGGTTCCTGAAGGCCGAGTCGTCATTGCCGGGCTGAACCCGGCAAGTCTTTGGGGCATGAGGCAAAGACGCGCCCACTTTTACGCTCGTTTTGGCAACAAAAATTTGTTCTTGCCAGAAGCTGGCGACTTCATTGGCTATTGGCGATTGCGCGATTGGCTTCGGCTGCTGAGCTTTGAGGTTGAGTCGGCCCGATTTGGTTGCTACCGCCCCGCATTGGAGACTGAAACCTGGTTGAAGCGCTTTGAGTGGATGGACAAAATAGGAGGTAAGTTCTGGCCAATATTTGGTGCGGTATATTTTCTGGTCGCTGTAAAACGCGTGCGGGGAATGCGCTTGTTGGAGCCCGCCTGGAAGGCACGCAAGGTGCCGGCAAACGCCCCTGCCGTGGTTGCAAACAAAAACCCCAATCTCAATCTATTCAACGATCCGCCAAAGAAATAATTCATGCCTGAAACCCTGTCAAGTTCATCCAGCACCCCGACCGAGCCAGTCGTTATCTACACCGATGGTGCCTGCAAGGGCAACCCTGGCCCCGGCGGCTGGGGTGCATTGCTCAGCCAAGGCACCACAGAAAAAGAAATTTTTGGAGGCGAGCTAGGCACGACCAACAACCGCATGGAGCTGTCCGCCGTCATTGAGGCTTTGAGCGCACTGAAAAGGCCCTGCAAGGTAACGCTTTATCTAGACAGTGAATATGTGCGCAAGGGCATTACCGAATGGATTCACGGCTGGAAAGCGCGTGGCTGGAAAACTGCCGCCAAAGCGCCGGTTAAAAACGTTGACCTTTGGCAGCGGTTAGACGCGGTGGTGGCCAGCAGCGGCCACACCATCGATTGGCGTTGGGTCAAAGGCCACGCGGGCGACCCCGGTAACGAGCGCGCGGATAGTTTGGCCAACAAGGGCGTAGAGCGCGCGTTGGGCCGTATCTGAACAAACGGCACGCTTTGGGTGCGTCGTTTTTTTGAGTCTGTAAAGACATCGTAAAGTCGCTCGTCAGTGGCTGCGGTGATGCTTGAGTAGCAGCGCATCCCCCGCGCAACTGCTACATTGAACGCAGTTTCAATTCGCTACAAAGAGTCCGTCTCATGGCATCAAAAGCCGCTTACATCGTAGTCGCCACCCTCGGCATTGCTGGCGCATCAGGTGCTGCGTGGTGGTACCAGCAGCCCAAAACAGGTAGCCTTAGTACAACTAGCGCATCGCAAGTACCTTCAGCCCCGGATACCAGAGCCGGGGCGGCAAGCCCTGCTGCCAGCGCGCCCGGTGGCCCCGGCGGGGCAAGGCCCCCATCAGTAGAAGTTGCAAGAGTTGAAGTCGCCAAACTGGTTGACGAAACACAAGCGGTTGGCAGCTTGCGCTCAAGGCGCGGGGTTATCGTGCGACCCGAGGTGGCGGGGCGAATCACGCAACTGAACTTTACCGATGGCCAGCGCGTAAAAGCTGGTCAGGTGCTGGTGCAATTTGATGACCAGTTACAGCAAGCGCAAGTTCAACAAAGCGTCGCTGAGGTGTCGATTGCCCAGGCCAATCAAAAACGCAACCAGGAGTTGGTGGCGCAAAATTTTGTCAGCCAGCGGTCATTGGACGAAAGCGCCGCCAACTTGCAGGTAGCACAGGCCAAATTAACGCTGGCGCGAGCAACTGCAGCGCGCTTAAAAATCATTGCGCCGTTTGACGGTGTCGCGGGCATTCGCTCAGTCAATGTTGGCGACTATTTGAAGGATGGTGCCGACATCGTCAATATTGAAGACATGGACGCGATTTTTGTTGACTTCAGGCTGCCTGAGCGATTTCAGTCCAAAGTCAAACGCGGGCAAACCGCGCAGATTGAGCTTGACGCCATGCCGGGCCGCAAATTTACCGCGCAAGTGCAAGCAATTGACCCCTTGATTGATGCCAACGGGCGGTCAGTCGGTGTGAGGGGATGTATTGACAACCGGATGGCGCAGTTGCGGCCCGGCATGTTTGCGCGGGTCAATCCGGTATTTGGTGTGCGCGACAACGCCCGCGTGGTGCCTGAGGAAGCCATTGTTCCGCAGGGCGGAAAACAGTTTGTGATTCGATTGAACAAGTCAGCCGACGGCAAAACACAAACTACACAGCGGGTCGAAGTCAAAGTCGGACTGCGCAGCCCAGGCAAGGTTGAAATTACTGACGGCTTGGAAGCCGGAGACACGGTGGTCATTGCAGGGCAGCAGCGGGTGCAAAAAGACGGTACTGCGGTTAACGTGGTCGACACCAGCAGCGCCAGGCCGGGCCGGCCAGGTGCCGATGCACCAGCGGTGGCGGCATTGGCTGCAAGTGGTGTTGCCGCACCTGCTTCGGTGTCGGCTTCAGCGCCAATTCCAGTTGCAGCGCCAGCAGCGCCTGCTGCTTCGGTCGCTCAGGCCCAAACGGGTGGCGGCAAGCCGGGGCAAGGTAGTAAAAACGCCAAACAAGCCACTGGCCCCAACCCATGCGACTCGGGCCCAACACGGGCTGCCGAATATGCTGGCCCCGGCGGTGCTGGCGGCCCTGGTAGTGGAATGCAAAAACGAGCAAAGTAAAACCATCTACCAACAGCCATACCAGTAGCTAAGGCCACTATGCAACTCGCTGAACTTTCCGTCCGCCGCCCGGTACTTGCTGCAGTACTATCCCTTTTGATTGTGCTGATTGGAGCTGTCAGCTATCAAAGACTGACGGTTCGCGAGTACCCAAAAATCGATGAGCCGGTAGTCACCGTCAGCGCGCGGTACGCAGGCGCGTCTGCCGAGGTGATTGAATCGCAAGTGACCAAGCCGCTTGAAGACTCGATTGCCGGCATTGACGGTGTGGACGTCATTACCTCGATCAGCCGCGCCGAGCAAGGCCAAATTACGGTGCGTTTCCGCTTGGAAAAAGACGCGGACTCAGCCGCTGCCGAAGTGCGCGACCGCACATCGCGGGTACGCAACCGCTTGCCAGCTGCCATTGATGAGCCGGTCATCTCTAAAGTTGAGGCCGATGCATTTCCAGTAGTGTTCATGACGTTCAGCAGTGAAACTCTGTCGCAGTTGCAGATCAATGATTTGATCAACCGGGTTGCCAAATCGCGGCTGCAGTCTGTCACTGGCGTAGCCGATGTGCGCATTTTTGGTGAGCGCAAGTACGCCATGCGTGTGTGGCTGGATGCCGATAAGCTCGCGTCGTACAAACTCACTACACAAGACGTCGAAGACGCCATTCGCCGCAGCAACCTGGAGCTGCCAGCGGGCCGCATCGAATCGCAGCAACGTGAGTTCAGCGTTACCTCGCAAACGGATTTGATTCGCCCTGGGCAGTTTGGCGATATTGCAATCAAAACTGTGAACGGCTTTTCCGTCAGGGTGCGCGATGTTGCGCGGGTGCAGGAAGCGGCTGCAGAAGAGCGCACTGCAGTGCGAATCAACGGCCGCGCTGCAGTAGCTGTTGGCGTGATTCGGCAAGCAACGGCAAATCCACTGGATTTGTCAAAAGGCGTGCGCGAGGCGATTCCAAAGCTGATTGCCGACTTACCGCCTGGCATGCAAATCGACATCGCCAACGACAACTCAATTTTTATCGATCGTTCGGTGAAAAACGTTTACAAAACTATCGCAGAGGCAGTGGTGCTGGTAGCGCTGGTGATTTTTGTGTTTTTGCGAACGCTGCGCGCATCGCTGATTCCCATCATCACCATTCCGGTGAGTTTGATCGGTACGTTTTCACTCATGGCATTGGCGGGTTTTTCGATCAATACGCTGACGCTGCTGGCGCTGGTGCTGGCCATTGGGCTGGTGGTGGACGATGCGATTGTGATGCTGGAAAATATTTTCAGGCACATCGAAGAAGGGATGGACCCGTTTTCCGCCAGTATCAAAGGCGCACGTGAAATTGGTTTTGCAATCGTAGCCATGACGGCGACGCTGGTAGCGGTGTATGCGCCGCTGGCCTTTACGCCAGGCAGAACCGGGCGCTTGTTTGTGGAGTTTGCGCTGGCACTGGCTGGTGCCGTGGTGGTTTCGGGCATTGTGGCGTTGACGCTCACGCCAATGATGTGCAGCGTGCTGCTTAAGCACAACCCCAAGCCCAACTGGTTTGACCGCACCATGGAACGGCTGCTGAACCGCTTATCAAGTGCTTACGGCGCTGCGCTGCGTTGGGTGGTAACGGCGCGTGCGCCCATGCGCGGTGAGCGGCCCGGTGTTGGGCAACGCATTAAAAGCGGCGTGCTGCAAGCGCGCTGGCTGGTGGTGGGTGTCATGCTGGCAAGTGGCGTGGCGCTGGTTTTGATATTCCCAACCATGAAGCAAGAGCTGTCGCCGCTTGAAGACAGGGGCGTGATTTTGGCCAACGTGACTGCGCCCGACGGTGCCACGCTGGAGTACACCAACCGCTACGCGCAAATGCTGGAGAAAATGGGCCAGCCTTACAAGGAATTCGACCGCATTTTTGCCAACGTGGGCAACCCCACAGTTGCGCAAGCCAGCGTGGTGTTTCGCACAGTCGATTGGGAAGACCGCAAGCGCTCAACCATGGACATGGCGCGCGAACTGCAGCCCAAGTTTGCCGCTTTGCCGGGTGTTACGGCTTTCCCCATCACGCCGCCATCTTTAGGTCAGGGCTTTAGGGAAAGGCCGATTAATTTTGTGATTCAAACGTCTGACAGCTACCAAAACCTGAGTGCAGCAGCGCGCCAGATGATGGATGAAATCGCTAAAAACCCCGGCATTGTTTCACCCGATATCGACCTGCGGTTAAACAAGCCCGAACTGCGCATTGAAGTGGTGCGCGACAAAGCCGCCGACCTGGGTGTAAGCGTCGATGCAGTCGCCAGAGCGATTGAAACCATGCTGGGCGGGCGCAACGTAACGCGCTATAAGCGCGATGCCGAGCAGTACGACGTAATCGTGCAGCTGGAGGCCAATGGGCGCAACACGCCAGAAGATATTGAAAAAATTTACGTACGCGGCAAAAACGACGCGATGATTCCACTCTCAAGCCTGGTGAAAGTGCGTGAAAGCGTATCCCCGCGTGAGTTGAACCATTTTGGCCAGCGCCGCTCGGTGTCGATTACAGCGGGT
>JANPDQ010000116.1:0-5877 GCA_031431575.1 Polaromonas sp. | reverse complement strand
TCCAGCTCTTCCAGCACGATCATCGGCAAAAAGATGTCGTGCTCTTCAAACCGGAACAGGCACATTGGGTCGTGCATCAGCACGTTGGTGTCCAGCACAAACAGTTTTGTCGGACCTACGTGCTTTGGTTTTTTCTTGGCTACCACTGGCAAAGATTCATCACTATTATTTTTATAGCTGCTTACGCCGGTATTCAAGGCGCTAGACGCCTCTTTCGCCTTGTTTTTAACCGGTGCAGCGGCGTTGCCAGACAAGCGTTCGTCAAACAGGTCTAGCCGCACTACACGGGCTTCCAGTTCGGCGCTGCTGGCGCGGATCGCTTTTGCGCTGGGGCGGGCCGGCGCGTCGAGTGCGTCAGGCGTGAGAAGAGCTGCGCGTTTTGTGGGGGCTGGGGGCAGGGGCATAGTGGTTAAAACGCTTTCTATTTAGGGTTTTAGAAACAAAAAAGCCGCCTTCGAGCCGAGGCGGCTTTTGATGTGTGGTTTGGCAAGAAAACTCAACAAGATGAATTCATTATGCACAAACCCCGTGTCTGTTCCCGTGTCAGGTTTTGCAATCTGCTCAGGCTGCCTTTTTCAGAGCTTTCACAGCCTTTAAAACGTCGTCTACGTGACCTAGCACTTTAAGCCCACGCCATTCTTCCGCCAGCGTTCCGTCCGCGGCAATAAGAAACGTGCTGCGCTCAATACCTTTTACCTTTTTGCCGTACATGATTTTGTTTTTGACGACGCCAAACATGTGACACATTTTTTCTTCAGTGTCAGCGATCAGCTCAAACGGCAGTTCGAGCTTGGTTTTGAATTCGTCGTGGGACTTCATGTTGTCGCGCGACACGCCAAACACGGTAGCACCGGCTTTTACAAAATCCTTGTAACGGTCGCGGAATTGCATTGCTTCTGTGGTGCAGCCTGGGGTGTTGTCTTTAGGGTAGAAGTACAAGACAACTACTTTACCGATGTGGGATTGGTTGGAAACCTTGACGCCGCTAGTGGCGTTCGCTTCAAATTCGGGGAGGAGTTTATTGACGACGACTGCCATGCTTATTGGACCCTGACGAATATGTTGGTTGTCTGCTACAGCGCCGGGCTTGCCGGTGCTAAGTAACACAACCCACTATTTTACCCTCAAAGCGCGGCGGCTCAGCAGCGCATGAACCGAGCTCAGCCCGTGGTGGCGTCAATTAGCAGCGCAACAATTACTCGGCGGCCTTCGCCTGCCAGCACGTTGTAAGTGCGGCACGCGGCTAGCGTGTCCATGGTTTCAATTCCGATGCGTTGCTGCATGAGGCCGCGCATAAATCCGGGCGGCGCAAACCGGATGCGTGCGCCGCTGCCAAAAATGACCAGCTCTGGTTGGGTTGCGGCAAGTTGCGTGAAATGTTCCTCGGTCAAGTCTTCAAAGCTGGCACAGTTCCAGTCAAACTTTTCACCGCGCGAGCCAATGACAATGCTTCGCTCAATCTTCTCGGCCACGCCATCGCGGCCCAAACCCACCCAGCCAGGGCCGTAGCCTAATATCGATTGCACTTCTAAACGATCAGGTTGGAGTTTCATGGAAAGCCAGTTTTTAACGGGTGCTGCAAAGCAGCAGTTATGTGGTCAAATTATAGGTTCCGCCCTAAGGATCGCCCAATGAAACCCATTACCAAATCTGCCAAGCTTGCAAACGTGCTGTACGACATTCGCGGCCCGATCATGGACGCCGCGCGTCAGATGGAAGACGAAGGCCAGAAAATCATCAAGCTGAATTTAGGCAACCTTGCCGTGTTCGGTTTCGATGCGCCTGAAGAGATTCAGCAAGACATGATCCGCAACCTGCCGAATTCGGCGGGGTATTCAGACAGCAAAGGCATTTTTGCAGCGCGCAAAGCGGTCATGCATGAAACGCAAAAGCAGGGCATTGCTGGCGTTACGCTGGACGATATTTACCTTGGTAACGGCGCGAGTGAGTTGATCACCATGGCCACCAACGCGCTGCTGGACAACGGCGACGAACTGCTACTGCCCATGCCAGACTACCCGCTTTGGACTGCGGCCACGTCGCTCTCGGGTGGCACGCCGGTGCATTACCTGTGCGATGAAGCCAATGGCTGGATGCCGAACCTCGCTGACATACGCGCCAAAATCACGCCGCGTACCAAAGCGATTGTGGTTATTAATCCCAACAACCCTACGGGCGTTTTGTATTCAGACGACTTGCTCAAAGGAATCGTTGCGATTGCCCGCGAACATGGCCTGGTAATTCTTGCAGACGAAGTCTATGACAAGGTTCTGTACGAAGGGGTAAAGCACACCGCCATTGCCAGTTTGGCAACCGATATCTTGACGCTAACCTTTAACTCACTCAGCAAAAGTTATCGCAGCTGCGGCTACCGCGCGGGCTGGATGGTCGTGTCGGGCGACAAGCGCGCGGCGGTCGACTACATCGAAGGCCTGAACATGCTCAGCAACATGAAGTTGTGCTCTAACGTGCCTGGCCAATGGGCGATTCAAACCGCGCTCGGCGGTTATCAGAGCATCAATGACTTGACGTGCGAGGGCGGCAGGCTGCGTCGCCAGCGCGATCTGGCGTACGAGCTGATCACTGCCATACCGGGCGTGAGTTGTGTCAAGCCAGTGGCGGCACTGTACATGTTTCCCAAGCTGGACCCGGCGATTTATCCGATCACCGACGACCGGCAGTTTTTTCTTGAACTGCTACGCGAGACCCGCGTGATGCTGGTGCAAGGAACTGGTTTTAACTGGCCTGATTCAGACCACTTTCGCATCGTGTTTTTGCCGCATGAAGACGATTTGCGCGAGGCGATTGGCCGCATCGCCAAATTTCTGGAGTTGTATCGCAACCGTGCTGGAGTACCACCTGTCAGGGTGCCAGCGTCATCCGCTATAAAATTAGTAGCTGCTCGCGCCTAGTTTTACTGCGCTACAGGCACTTTTCACTTAAAAAATCAATGAAATCTATTAAAGTTGGCCTTTTGGGCATCGGTACTGTAGGCGGCGGTGTGTTTAATGTGCTCAAGCGCAACCAGGCGGAGATCGTGCGGCGCGCTGGGCGGGGTATCGAGATTGCAATGGTTGCTGATCTGGACACAGCGCGAGCGCAAGCGGTGGTGGGGCCTGATGTAGAAGTAGTGAGCGACGCACGCGCCGTGGTTGCAAATCCCGACATTGATGTGGTCATTGAGCTGATTGGCGGCTACGGCATCGCCAAACAACTGGTGCTTGAAGCAATCGACGCAGGCAAGCATGTCGTCACGGCCAACAAGGCGCTGCTGGCCGTGCACGGCACTGAGATTTTTGCTGCCGCCAATAAAAAGGGCGTAATGGTCGCATTCGAGGCTGCGGTGGCAGGCGGCATACCGATCATCAAGTCGCTGCGTGAGGGCTTGAGCGCCAACCACATCGAATGGGTTGCCGGCATCATCAACGGCACAACGAATTTTATTTTGAGCGAGATGCGCGATAAGTCACTCGACTTTGACGTGGTGCTCAAGCAGGCTCAAGCTCTCGGCTACGCTGAAGCCGACCCGACTTTTGACATTGAAGGCGTGGACGCCGCGCACAAGGTCAGCTTGATGTCAGCGATTGCTTTCGGCGTCCCTGTGCAGTTTGAAAAGGCCTATATTGAAGGCATCACCAAGCTGGGCGCGCAAGATATTAAATACGCCGAGCAACTCGGCTACCGCATCAAGTTGCTGGGCATCACTAAAAAAATGGCCGGGGGAATTGAGCTGCGGGTGCACCCAACGCTGGTGCCTTCCAAGCGCTTGATAGCTAATGTAGAAGGCGCCATGAATGCCGTGATGGTCCATGGCGATGCGGTTGGCACTACTCTGTTTTACGGCAAGGGCGCGGGGAGTGAGCCCACCGCCAGCGCGGTGATTGCCGACCTTGTGGATATTGCGCGATTGATCAACGCCGAGTCTGGCCACCGCGTGCCGCCGCTGGCTTTTCAGCCCGACGCGATGAGCGACACGCCCGTCATGCCGATGGGCGAAATCATTACCAGCTATTACCTGCGCTTAAATGTTGCCGACGAAGCCGGTGTGTTGGCCAACGTGACCAGCATATTGGCCAAAGCAGACATCAGCATCGACGCTGTGTTGCAGCGCGAAGCCGACGAAGTGGGCGGCGAGGGCGCTACGCAGACTGACCTCATCATCCTCACCCACGATTGCGTGGAATCAAAGATGAACGACGCGCTGGCGCAAATGCAGGCGCTTAAAACGGTGCTGGCGCCGATTGTGCGGATTCGCAAGGAAGAGCTGGCTTGATGCCTGCAAATGCCATACAATAAGTAATACTCTCGTTTTGTATTACTTATTTGCACCAAGGAGCTTCATATGAGCTACCCCCTGACGGTTAAAAGCCAAGTCACCGTGCCCAAAGCGATACGCCAGCACATGCATCTTGTGCCCGGTCAGTCGATAGATTACGAGCCGCTACCAGACGGTAGTGCGCGCATCACGGCGGCTAAGAAACCTGCTGAAGATAACCCGTTTCTGGCCCTGGTTGGGATTGGCATTCGCAGACAACCCACCGAAGAAATCATGCGTGAAACTCGTGGCGAAGACGCGATGCGATGATTTTTGTTGACAGTTGTGTGTTGATCGATATTTTCAACGACGACGCCCAATGGAAGTCGTGGTCCGTCGACCAAGTTAGCCAGGCGCTGCCTGGCGGTTTGTGTATTAACGCCGTTGTTTATGCTGAAGTTTCAGGGTCATTTGCGACGCAGCAAGATGTGAGTGCCGCCATCAAGCATGGGCGGCTTGAGATCAAGGAAATTCCCATGGAAGCGGCTTACCTTGCCGCTGATGCGTTTAAACACTACAGAAAAAACAAAGGGCAGTTTAAAACTGCTTTGCCAGATTTTTTCATTGGGGCTCATGCGCAGGTTTTGTCGTGTCCTATATTGACTAGAGACTCTCAGCGCTTTGCAACCTATTTCCCTGCTGTCGAGCTGATAACGCCATAAATGAACTACCTCTCAACCCGCGGCGACAAAACCCCGCGCAAATTCTGTGACATCCTGCTGGAAGGCCTGGCGCCTGATGGCGGCTTGTATTTGCCTGATCACTACCCGCAAGTCACACCCGCCATGCTCGATGCCTGGCGTCATTTAGCGTACGCCGATCTGGCGTTTGAAGTGTTGTCGCTCTACATCGACGACATTCCTGCCGCAGACCTGAAAGCCATCTGCCGCAAAACCTACACGCAAGCAGTCTTTGGCACGGCTGAGATCGTTCCGCTGCGCCCGCTTGAGAAAGGGCTGTACCTTCAAGCGCTGTCCAACGGCCCAACGCTCGCTTTCAAAGACATGGCGATGCAGCTGCTGGGCAATTTGTTTGAATACGAATTGGCGCGGCGCGGCGCGCAGCTCAACATACTGGGCGCAACCAGTGGAGACACCGGCAGCGCCGCTGAGTACGCGATGCGCGGCAAACGCGGCGTGCGTGTTTTCATGCTGTCGCCCGAGGGCCGCATGAGTCCGTTTCAACAGGCGCAAATGTTCAGTTTGCAGGACGAGAACATCCACAACATTGCCATCAAAGGAGTGTTTGACGACTGCCAAGACATCGTCAAAGCGGTGTCGAATAATCTGGATTTCAAGCGTAAATACAAAATAGGAACCGTGAATTCCATCAACTGGGCACGGTTGATGGCGCAGGTTGTTTATTATTTTGCAGGCTACTTTCAAGTAACGACTTCAAGCGACGAGAAAGTCAGTTTTGCGGTCCCATCCGGAAATTTCGGCAACGTCTGTGCGGGCCACGTCGCCCGCATGATGGGCTTGCCGATCGATTCTTTGGTGGTGGCCACCAACGAAAACGACGTACTCGACGAGTTTTTTCGCACTGGCGTTTACCGCGTTCGC
>JANPDQ010000115.1:0-13976 GCA_031431575.1 Polaromonas sp. | reverse complement strand
GAACATGTTGGTGCTGAAGGTCACGTCTTTTGCGCGGGTTGAGTTGTTGGTAGTGGAGCCGCACTCCAAATCGTACGTGCCATTGACCAGCAACGGAATACGGTTTTGCGATGTCACTGGCATGTAGGCGATTTGCAGGTTCGGCTTTTTGGTTTTCCTGCGAACGTCGTCGATGATTGCTTCGGTCAGTTCCACCGAAAAACCGACAGCTTTTGTTGAGCCAATAAGGTAACTGAAGGGCACTGAAGCTTCGCGATACGAAACTGTGATTTTGTTGGCGTCAGACACTTTCTTGAGCGTTTGGGCGCCGGCGCTGCCAGCGACAGCGGCGAGGCCTGCGCACACCAAAGCAGCAGTCATCAGATTGGAGATTTTCATGAGGATCCTTTGAATTAAAAATTGACTAACTGAAGAACTCGCGGCCCCAGTGTATGAATACTGTGCGATTCGCCTCATGTATTTTCGCGTTAAACCCATGACAAAAAGTCATGGCATTCCCGCATCACCTTCAAAGCCAAAACGTCAAACCAGTAGCGCTAAACCCATAACGCAAAAGCATGGGCCGATATGAATCGGCATTGTTCAAAAGCGGCGGCAATTCGTACAGTTTGTTTTTACGACTGGAGTTTGCGATGCATGTGTGCGTTTTGGGGGCAGGAATTGTCGGTTTGGCAACCGCCTATGAATTAAGGCGGGCCGGCCATGACGTGACAGTGGTTGATCGGGCCGAGCCCGGCAGCGGCGCCAGCGGTGGCAACGGCGCGCAGTTAAGTTACAGCTACGTGCAGCCGCTTGCTGACCCGAGCCTTTGGCGGCAACTGCCCAAGCTGCTTTTGTCGCCGTCATCACCGCTCAAAATTCGCCCGCAGCTTGATATGCACCAGTGGCGTTGGGGTTTGCAGTTTCTAGCCGCCTGCAACGCAGCTACATCGCGCAGCACCACCACCTCCCTACTACAACTGGCAGCGCACAGCAGACAGGGCTTTGACGCCATGCTGGCCGAAGAACGGCTGGCAGTGGATTTCTCGAGCACTGGCAAGCTGGTGCTGTTTTCTTGCCCACCGTCCTTTGCCGCTGCTAAAAAGCAGATGCTTTTGCAGCGCGACCTCGGTTGCGTGCAAGAGGCGGTCAGCGCTGAGCGCTGTATTGACATTGAGCCTGCATTGGCAAGTTACCAGCCCCACATCGCCGGTGCGATTCACACGCCAAGCGAATGCGCCGCCGACTGCCAGAAAACCTGCGACGCTCTGGTGGCGCTATTAACTGCACGTGGAGTGAAGTTTTTACTGAACACGCCCGTTGACAAAATACACACACAAGCAGGGTCAGTGGTAGCAGTCAAAACGCCCCACGGCGATATTCAGGCAGATCAATACGTGCTGGCATTGGGCGCGGCATCGGCACCTATGGCGCGCCAGATCGGCTTGTACCTGCCGATTTACCCGCTCAAGGGTTACAGCATCACGGTAGATGTGGATGAAAATCTGCATTCCGCGCCCCATTTAGCTCCCCATTCAGCCCCATTCGTCAGCGTGACCGACAGCACCCGTAAAGTCGTTTTTGCGCGCATCGGCTCCCGCCTTCGGGTAGCGGGTATGGCCGAGCTGGCAGGGTACAACACGCAGGTTGCGCCAAAGCAAATTGAGTCGCTCAAAGCATCTACGCAAGCACTATTTCCAAACTGCAGTAACTTTGCTGAATTAAACCCCTGGGCAGGCCTGCGCCCCGCCACGCCGACCGCCCTGCCTTTGATTGGAAAGCATCCAAAAGGCCCGAGCAATCTGCTGCTAAATGTTGGCCACGGAGCGTTGGGGTTCACATTGGCGTTTGGCTCCGCTGCGCGGGTTGCCAGAGCGCTTGAAACCGTCTAGAACAGTCGTTTTAGCATATTTAGTGCCTGTAGCCCATATAAAACGGGCGCGAACAGCTATGTATTTAATAGCTTTTTAATACCAGCTTTAACGCCCAAAGCCTGCTCAAAACACCGAACAAACGCCCGCACCGCAACTGAGCCTGGCTTGCCTGCAGGCAGCAGCGCCTTGATGGGTACCGGTATCAATGGCTCTAACTCCAGCACGTCTACCCGGCTCAAGTCGGCAGACGTCGCGGTGCAGGTGTCTACCAGCGCTACGCCCAGGCCGTGGTGGGCGAGTGCCAATGCTGAATGGTAGGTTTGCACCGTGATGTTGAACGCCAAACCCACTTCTGCTTCACGAAGGGCTTGGCTCAGTACGCGGCCCATCGGGTCTTGCGCGTCCAGGCCAATTACCGGCTTGCCCAACTTGCCCAGCTCGGCCAAAGTAATGTGGCCACGCTTTAAAAAGCGCGCCGCCAGCATGTCCTTGGGCGCAATACACACCATGCGGCCATCGGCCAATTGCTCTTGCGCAAGGGCTGAGTGCACCGCCGGGCTGAAAACAAAACCCACATCAGCCTCTTGTAGCACCAGCGCCGCCACTATCTGCGGTGAATGCAGCGCCTTGATAGAAATCGCAACGTTCGGGTGTTTGACACGAAACAACTTGATAGCGTGGGGCAAGATTTCATAGCTAAGCGCCAGCACAGTCAAAATTCGCAGCTCTTGCGCGCCGTCACCCGCCTTCAAATTAGCCGCCAGCCGCTGCACGTCATCGAGCTGGGCAAACAGCCGTTCAATGTGCGGGTAAAGCGTCAGTGCTTCAGAAGTTGGCAGCAGCCTGCCCTTGGCTCGCTGAAATAGTGCAAAACCCAATTGCAGTTCGGCATGCTGCAAGATGCGGCTAACCGCTGGCTGCGTCACATTGATGAGCCGCGCAGCAGCACTCACGCTGCCGGTAAGCATGACGGCGTTGAAAACTTCTATGTGGCGCAGCCGCATGGTGTCAGCCTGGTTGTGTTGGTTTGTATTTTGTGGAGCGAAAGCGGGAATAGCCGCACCGAATTATGCGGTGCGCCGCCACGC
This sequence comes from Polaromonas sp., assembly GCA_031431575.1. Taxonomy (GTDB): domain Bacteria; phylum Pseudomonadota; class Gammaproteobacteria; order Burkholderiales; family Burkholderiaceae_C; genus Polaromonas. Next base: position 11,035 of record JANPDQ010000115.1, on the reverse strand, counting down.
CGTAATTTGCTCCTGTTTCTGTAGCAATATACGCCAAAATTTATTGGGCTACAGTACTATTTTGCTCAAAAAACAACCAAAAAGACTACATTAACCGCCCGCTGCCTGAGACAAAATCCAAGCTGGCGAACGCTAAATCGTTGCGTTGGGTTTCGCATTGCTGGCGGCCCAAGAGTAGAGCGCAACAAAAACCAGCGCGTCAAATACTGCTCCAAAGCAGATGTACAGCACCGGCATAAAAAGTACCGACATGTGCTGCAAGATAAAGGCTTGCGCCAACACTTGATGGGGAACCATCACGCCGAAGAACAACAAAATAAGGGCGGTGTGAAACAGCTTGATCCAGATACTTTGGTTAAGTATGTAGTAACCCACCGCCAGCATGACTGGGGTTGCCAACATGACTACATAACCGATGGTCATGAGCTCTTCGCTATGGCGGGCAATGGAATAGGGAAAACTCTCAGGCAGCCACCAGAAATAAGCGACTGCTACGAGCTGCACCACACTAATAATTCTGAGCGGGTACTTCAAGGGCAACGTAGCACCTTTCATCATCAATGAAGCGGCAATTCCTGCCAGCATCAGCAAGCCCGTTATCAAAAGGGTGGTGTTTGAGGGCATGGGCGTACTGACCATTGCCGTGGAAAGGACTACGGATAACTCCCCAAAATCGTCGGGTTGATTTGCCAAGCTGAAATTCAGGCCCAGTCCGCCAGACCAAAAAATAATACAGTTGCGCCAAAGCTCAAGAAGCACAGGCTTGAACCACATCAACAAGCCACAAAGAATCATCGGCAACACTACAGCTTGCGCCAGCAAGTAAGGCGTTACCTTTAAAGCGGTAATTGATCGGTGCGGACGAACCTTTACTTGCCGGGTGCGTGCCTCTTTCACTGCCAAAAAAGCCGCATGGAAATCGCGGTCATATTGTTTGGTCTCACTCGAGACTGAAATGGTTTTTGCAAGCATATTGATCTTCTAATAATCGTGAAAAATGCCGATACTTACTCCGCTTCGGCTGTAAAACGGATTGGCATAGCGATTCGCTCCAATTAACAAGCCTGTACGCGCATCGAGCCAGTGCCGCCAGGAAATACTGGTTTCCTTGCTCGCAAAATTCACCAATTGTGTATTTGCAGCAATGGTTTGGTACCCCTCGCGGCCCCAGTTGTGCCGCACCGTTAAAAGGCTTTCTTTGCTGCGTCCATAAGTCAAAGCCAAAAATTGCTGATGCGTTTTTATGGCTCCTGGATTGCTGCTGTTAAAGCGCACGCCGGCCTCGGCAATAAACGGCGTAGAAAAGTAGTACACGAGGCCCAGAGACACGCTGTTGTCGGTGTGGCCGTCTGGTGCCTTGTAGTGGCCCGCACCAAAAGACGTAATCAGGCTCCGGTCAGCCAACCACTTTTTATAAAGCGCTGCGTCTAGGCGATAACGGGGCAAGTAAAACGCACCATCGCCCGCGCCGATGGCAACATTTGCGTACCAATCTTCATTAAAGGTGTAGGTGTCGCTCACTCCTACAAATACGCCGTCGGTATTGAATCTGCGGCTGGCTGACACCTCGCCCTGCAAAACATGCGACTGAACACCATAAGTGCCGCGCAGCGCCACGTCGCGCCAGCTTCCGAAACCACCACTGAGGCTTTGATAACCCGTACTAAGTTCGAGATTTCTCTGCGGGTCAGCCTGTAGCGCGGTGGATGTCACGGGTGTTGGGGTGGGTGTAACGGTACGATCGGTTTGTGCAATTGCGTTGGCGCACACAGCCAGTCCGCCAAGAAAAGCCATCAAAACAGGCCGTGTACAAAAAGTGCGAAATGGCATGTAAAAAACCTCTTCAAACGGTGATATAAAAAGTCACTTAGCCGCATCGGGCTGTTTTACTGGCAACCGTGGTCTGCCGGCTGTCCAGAATTTGACGGGCCACTTCGTCAGTGACCGCCCAGCGCTGCGAATGCCGCATATGCGACGTTTCACGAAGCCAGCAACCAGCGCTTTGTGTATCGCCTTGGCGCAAAGCTAGCACTGCTAAAAGACCCCAGGGATAGTCTTTTTCGCCCTGCCTGAGCCATTCAGCACGATGCATCGTCATCCAGTTTTGGTAATAAACCTTTGGCGCTGTTGGCAACAAAGCAAAGTTCACCAGCATGGGAAATATCTGGGCGACGTGGTCAGGGTAAAACTGGGCTTTTTGGGTACGTTGCTCAAGTTGGGTCGAAACCAGAAAATGCTTGTCCACGGGCTGCCAGAAGGTGCTGTAAATGTCCTGTGCCAGCTTGTCAGGTGCGCTGGTCTTGGCTTTTTGTAAAGCAGATTTAAGAGACCACACCTCCAGGTTGTCCATGAACAATCCATGCAAAACTACCGGCGAGACCATGTACACCCCGCGAGACGGCTGAAACAAATGCTCAAGCGCTTTTTTACTCACTGCATGGCTCTTCGTCAATGAAGCGTTTTGAGCCAGTTGATCCGGCATCATTTCCAGCAAACGCAACCACAATGCAAGCAATGAGTCATCAGCGTCAGCAGTTTTGCAGCTCACCCAAATGCTGTTTGCACCTTTGCAGAAACGGTCAAAAGTGCCGTCAGGCTTTTGACGCCCTACCAGCCAGTTAGCAAACTTCACAGCAGGCGCAGTGGTATCCAGGCCGTTATCATGGGCTAATAGCAAAGCCTGCATGGCAAAGTACGGGTCAGCGGTGTCGCCGCCATTTAAAATCGTAATTGCACCATTGGTGTCGCTGTAGCCGCGCAAATCAACCGGTGGGCGCGCACTGGCTAGCGTGCTGTGCAAGCCTGCAGCAACAAGCACCAGTACAAGCCAAAAACTTCTTGCTGTCATGCGGATTTCACCATCCCAACCTCGTGAGCCCAAACCGCACCATGCACTGTTGCACCCTCTTCAACAATAATATTGTGCGCAGTCACGGTGGTCAGGGCATTGGACAAACCAATGGCTGCGCCAGCCCCGATAAGAATGTCACCTTCAGACACTACAGGACCCAATGCGCTGGCGTCTTTGAAAATATAGATTCTTTTTTCACAGGTTATTGCCCCTTCTACCCTTGCCCGCCGCCCCAGGCTAACGCCTTCGCGAGCCTTCACGTCACCGCTAATGGTGGTGCCTTCGCCTATCGTCAAAAAGCCAGTAACCACCAAAGACCCGCTGTAGGCTTTGCCTGCTTCAAGCGCGCAGTCGCCTCGAATCAAAAACAGTGAAGGAGTTTGCTGCACCGCATTGGTTAAAGTAGCGTAGCTGGCAGTGGTCTGTGCATAGTGGCGCTTGGTGGCCGACCTTGGGCATGCCAAGCCAAAGCTTATCGTCGGGGCATGCAGACGCTCAAACCACACTTCGCGCCCAAGTTCAATTTCTGTACCAGCCGATATTCGCCGCAGCGCAATGCTGTTGGCACCCAGGCGAAGCACGCCGTCAGCGTGAGCCCAATCGTGCACCTCGCTGTTGCTGCCCAAAGCAACATCGCCTGTCGTGTACAGCGCCGAAAAAGATGAATTCGGGCCAGCCAGCAAATCACCCTGAACATAAAGCGGAGTGCCGCTTTTGCCTTTTATGGCAGATGCCGTTTCAATCGACTGGAGTGCGATCAAACGCTTATCTGATCTTTGCCAGTCCATTGTTTCAACTGGAAATTCAACGAAATCAAAGTCTTCAAAGCCGGTCGATGGGCCATGACCGATTCTGGCGGTCACGTCAGCGTGCAGCCGCCGGGAAAAATGGTCAATGTCACTGGTGTAATTTGCGGACACCGGCAAGGACGCGACATCACTGGGACGGCGCCACTCAAGGAAAGCGGGTATGAACGGCAGCGTCAATAACAGCACGCACACCAGCGCAAAAGCTGCAAATGTCGCGTAATTGGAAGCTGTCATTTTGCAACCTCTGGAGCGTTTGGCGCTTTGCGGTAGCGAATGGTTTTGTCCCACACCATTTCGCGTCTAAAAACGCTATCGATAAGAAGGCTCCAGACAGCGCCAGAAATGGCAAATAGACTCACCAGAAATCCCAGCATATTGAACGGAAGCAAGCGCAGACGCTTTCGGTTTCCATCAATCAACACCGCTACAACGATTTCGAAAAATGCCGCAAAATTGCCAAGCGTTCCATAAACCATCAACGCAAAAACGGGAATGAGCACTGACAGCAGGGAGCCTGCGTTGAGAAAATACAGACCCAAAGCCAGTCCCCAGCCCAAAAGCATAATGAGCGGAATAACGAACACAAAAAGCAAAAGTAGTCCGTCCATGCGTTGCGCCCAGGTCAGGTATTTACTGCTGGCAAACTGCCACCAGTAGCGGGCCATTACCTGGTTGTGCCCCTTGGCCCAGCGCGTGACCTGTTTGATGCGGATGCTCCACTCTTCAGGCACCTCTTCGTAGCATTCAGAGCGGTTCGTGTATACCGTCTTCCAGCCGTTAAACATCAACCGAAAAGTGATGTCGGTGTCTTCCGCCAGAGTGTCGTCATGCCATCCTCCGACCGCTTTCACGGCCGACAGGCGAACGCCGCCTACCGTGCCGCCGTATTGCGGAAGCAGGTTCATGTTCATGCGAGCTTGCTGGTCTACCTGGTAGCCAGCAGACCGTTCAAGATCCAGCAGGCGTGTTAGTAAATTCGCACCACTATTGATAGGTACCACACGCCCCATCACAGCACCTACTTCGGGGTCAAAAAATGGTGCCACCAGCTGCTTGAGCAAGCCCCGCCCGGGCACGTAGTCTGCGTCAAAAATAATAGCAATGTCACCCTCAGCGAACTGAAGGGCATCTTTAAGTGCGGCAGCTTTTCCGGCTTTGCCTTCAGTGCGGTGAAAAGGTGAAATCCGTGACGGGAAACGGGTAACGAAGCCGTCAATGATGACGCCGGTAGAGTCTTTTGACCGGTCATTTACTGGAATGATTTTGAGGCACTCGGGTGGGTAATCTGTATTGAGCAACGCTTCAATACAACCTGCAATCACTTTTTCTTCATTGTGCGCAGCAATAAAGACTGTGATCATCGGCCAGCGCGCTACCGCAACGTCAATGTATGGATGTCGCTGGGTGCCAGTTAACCGGTTCATGGTGAAAACAAAATGCCTGATGCCGTACAGCATCATGATCACCACGATCAGAAATAGCATTGACGCCATGACAGACGCAACAGGGTAGGCACTAAATGGGGTTGGCATGGTATTTTGGTGGTTTTATGCAGTGGGCGTTAGATGCTCGGCCTCATGCCATTTCGGCTACTGAAGATGGCTGTACGTCAAAAACGTTTGCAAGTACGTCCACTATTTGCCTGGACGCAGAACCGTCACCAAATGGATTGCCCACTTGCGACATTTTTGTGTAGGTAAGTACGTCTTGTGACAGCATCAAAACCTGGCTGACGATAGTTGCGCGTTTTGCACCAATCAACAGTGCGCAACCAGCTTCAATAGCCTCGGGCCGCTCAGTTTCTTCACGTAAAACCAATACAGGAACGCCGAAAGTGGGTGCCTCTTCCTGCAGCCCGCCCGAATCTGTAAGCACCATCCAGGCATCGGCAAGCGCCTGCTGCATTTGCGTGTAGTCGAGGGGGCTGGTCAACGTGACGTTGGCAATATTTTTTAGAATGTCATTAACCGGCCCACGCACTAGCGGGTTGAGGTGTACCGGGAAAAGCACTTGCAAGTCGGGCATAAGACGCGCTATATCGGCAACGGCATGGCAAATTTCGGCCAAATCGTTGCCCCAGTTTTCCCGGCGATGGACGGTGACCAGCAGATGTCCGCGCCCAGGCACCTTTCGCCTCACTCCCTTGTTCGCGCAGGTCCATTGCTGCGCATCGATCACGGTATTGCCGGTTAAATGAATAAATTTATCTGCTATGCCTTCAAGCTGAAGCGCCACCAGTGCGCGCTGGGTCGGGGGAAAGTGAAACTGCGTTAGCCGACTGATCATCTGGCGCAGACCTTCTTCCGGAAAGGGCCGGTTCAGGTTGTAGGTTCTAAGACCAGCCTCCACGTGTGCCAGCGGCACACGGTTGTAAAACGCGCCCAGTGCCCCTTGGAAAGCACTTTCTGTATCTCCTTGCACGATCACCAGACTCCAAACCTGCTGGCTCAACACCTCCTCAAGCTGCTTTCTGCAACCAGTGCTGAACTCCAGCAGACTGGTGCCGCTGCGGTGCAAGGTGATGTCTGGCTCAACATCAAAGCAAGCCAGAATCTGACGTGCCATTTCGTCGTGTTGTCCAGTGTGCAACCACTGCACATTTGCCCAGGAAGCCTGTTTAAGTGCATGGTAGACAGGCGCCAGTTTTATGATTTCAGGGCGGGTGCCAGAGACGATCAACACGTTTTGCATAAAAGTTCAGCTTGTAAAGGTCGGGGTGAAAATAGGTGTTTTCAGCCTCCTCGACATGCCACTTTGAAACCCGTGGGCACCAAATGCAACTTGCAGCAGACCAATATTTTTTCCTCGCTTGCGAGTTGGAAACAATTAGAGACTTGCTTTACCTTCGCTGGCAGGGGCGAAATCCGCGCCAATCTGTAGGACGCTGACTTGGCAGGAAAACACTCTCATTCGGGTAACTTATCGCCACTAAGATCAAGCTCGCAGGCCGACTCAAGTTCACGAACTTCACAACCCTTCACAACCTCTCATCTGAGAATTCAAGCCGACAAGCCGCCAAACCAAGCCGATCGCCATGCCACGTACCGACCCCGATATTGACCAGCTAAAGCTTGTGTATGCCAGTGTTGCAAAGCTCAATGATTTGGTGATGATCACCGAGGCCGGACCAGCTGACCCGTCCAATCCGAAAATTGTGTACCTCAATGACGCTTTCGAGATACTTACCGGATACTCCCGCGCTGATGTGATGGGAAAGTCACCGCGCCTTCTTCTGGGCATGGCGAGCCAGCTCACTGAGTTGATTCGGATTCGAGAGGCAATTGAGCAGTTATTGCCCGTCAGGGCGGAGCTGATCATTTACCGCAAAGATGGCTCACTGTTGTGGGTTGACCTGGACGCAATGCCTGTCAAGCAGGACACACAGAAAATACAGCATTGGATCACGGTTGCTCGCGTCATTAACAAACGAAAAGTAGCTGAAAAAATTGAATACCTGGCTTTCTATGACCCTTTGACCAGACTGCCCAACCGGCATCTTTTGATGGACAGACTCGAATTGGCGTTGTCGGGCAATCAAAACTCAGATGAAGGTGTCAACACACCTGCAAGCGGGGCGCTGATGTTTATTGACCTGGACAACTTCAAAGTGCTCAACGACACATTGGGTCACGCCACGGGAGATCTGCTGCTACGCAAAGTTGCCATTCGCCTGAGTGCGTGTGTGCGGCTTCGCGATACCGTGGCAAGGCTGGGCGGAGATGAGTTTGTGGTGATGCTGGAAAACCTCCCGGCAGATTTGGCTCTTGCAACTGAGTACAGCCGAAAGGTTGGCGAAAAGATTTTGTTGTCGCTAAGCGAGCCCTACGACCTGATGAGCGCACAACACGACAGCACATGCAGTATTGGCATTACCTTGTTCGGTAAACGGCAGCAGAACGTGAGCGACGTACTCAAACAGGCTGATCTCGCGATGTACCAGGCAAAAACCGACGGCCGAAATTCACTGCGTTTTTTCGATCCTGCCATGCAGGCGGTAGTCAATGCAAATGCAGCTATCAATTCGGAATTGCGTCAAAGCTTGCGAAGAGGAGACTTTGTAATCCACTACCAACCGCAGGTGGGGCGCGACTCGAAAATGTTCGGTGTGGAAGCGCTCATACGCTGGCAGCACCCAGAGCGCGGTTTGGTGCATCCCAACGAGTTCATCACACAAGCAGAAGAGAGCGGGCTTATTTTGCCGCTGGGAAAGTGGGTACTGGAAACCGCATGCGACCAACTAGCGAGCTGGGCACTGCGTGAGGAGACGCGTCACCTGACCGTCTCTGTAAATGTCAGTGTGCGGCAGTTCCGCCAACCGGAGTTTGTTGAACTGGTAATGATGACGATCAATAATCTTGGCGTCAATGCAAGCAAACTCAAACTGGAACTAACAGAAAGTCTGCTTGCCACAGGGATGGACGTGACCATCGCGAAAATGGGAATGCTCAAGGACATTGGGGTAACACTTTCCATCGATGATTTTGGAATAGGGTATTCGTCACTGTCCCACCTCAAACATCTGCCGATTGATCAGTTAAAAATCGACCGCACTTTTGTAAGGGACATACTCACCGACCCTAACGATGCTGCGATTGCACGCACCATCATTGGCTTGGCGCAAAGCTTGGGCTTAGACGTGATGGCGGAGGGTGTTGAGACCGAAGCGCAGCGGGCGCTGCTAGACCGCTTTGGTTGCGGGTGCTATCAAGGTCATCTCTTTTGCAAGGCGCTGCCAATCGATGAACTAGAGGTATTTATGCACGAGCACGATATTGCAATATCTCAAGCTGCCAGCCTGTAGGAGGCTTTTCAATCGCCTGATTTGCCGCCTTTGCCGCGCCCTGCCTTGACTTCAGCGCGCTGGCTCTTGCCTTCCAGCCTGCGCTGCTTCGATGCAAAGGTAGGCTTGGTGGCACGGCGGTTTTTGGGTGGCGTGGCGACGCTGTCAATGACTTCTTGCAGCCGCGCCAGTGCGTCGCTGCGGTTCATTTCTTGGGTGCGGTGTTGCTGGGCTTTGAGCACCAGTACACCTGCATCGGTGATGCGGCTGTCGTTTAAGGCGAAGAGTCGTTCTTTGACATCGTCTGGCAAGGATGATCCAGGAATGTCAAAACGCAAGTGGATCGCGCTGGATACTTTGTTGACGTTTTGCCCGCCCGCGCCTTGCGCGCGAATGGCGGTGAATTCGACTTCGCGTTCATCAACCGGGTATTTGGGCGCTGTGACCATGGCTCATCGACTTTTCATGCCATTGCGGCGAGTGCGGAGATTGCCAGTGCATAGCCCTTTACGCCAAATCCAGCCATCACGCCCTTGGCTGCAGGTGACAAATACGAGTGGTGGCGAAACGCCTCGCGTGCATGCACGTTGCTGATGTGCAGCTCAATGACCGTGACGCCTGCGCCCTTGATGGCGTCATGCAAGGCCACGCTGGTGTGGGTATACGCACCAGCGTTAAAAACCACGCCTGCCAGCGTGCCAGCAGCTTGCGAGCGGCCTGCCTCTTGAATGGCATCGACCAGCACGCCTTCATGGTTGCTTTGGCGAAAGTCGAGTTTGAATCCGTGCACAGCACACTCTGCCGCGCACAGCGCTTCAACGTCGGCCAGCGTTTGTGACCCGTACACAGTGGGCTCGCGCGCACCCAACAAATTGAGATTGGGGCCGTTTAAAACAAGGATGGTTTTCATGTGGTGGTTTCTTCAAAACAGAAATTTATTATTAGCACCAAAATATTATTTAAATAGCAGCAAGCGCCCGTATTCATTGCGCTACAGGCCGATTCTTTATAAATTTCCGAATTCAGCGCTGGCGCATGATGTCAGGCGTGCTGACCACCACATCGGCGTTTTGCGCGCGCTGGCGCAGCGCATGCTCCATCACCACCAGCGCCAGCAGTGCCTCAGCAATAGGCGTGGCGCGTATGCCCACGCAGGGGTCGTGGCGGCCTTTGGTCACCACTTCTGCCGGGTTGCCTGCTGTGTCAATCGACTGGCGCGCAGAGATGATGGAACTGGTTGGCTTGATCGCGATGGATACTTCCAGATCTTGCCCGGTGCTGATGCCGCCCAGCGTGCCGCCCGCGTTGTTCGACATGAACCCGGCTGCAGACAAACTGTCGCCATGCACCGTACCGCGCTGCGCCACACTGGCAAAACCCGCACCAATTTCAACGCCCTTGACCGCATTGATACCCATCATGGCGTAAGCAATGTCTGCGTCTAATTTATCGTAGATTGGCTCGCCCAACCCGACCGGCACGCCGGTAGCCACCACACGAATGCGCGCACCGCAAGAGTCGCCGTCTTTGCGCAAAGCATCCATGTACGCCTCAAGCTTTGACACATCAGCCACGGGCGCAAAAAACGGGTTGTTGGCAACAAAGTCCCATGATTCAAAGGCTATTCCCAAGTCCCCAAGTTGCGTCATGCAGCCTTTGAAGGTGGTGCCATACTTGGACAGCAACCATTTTTTGGCAACTGCCCCTGCTGCCACTGTTGGAGCAGTCAGCCGCGCAGAAGACCGCCCACCGCCACGCGGGTCACGCAGACCGTATTTGTGCAGGTAGGCATAGTCGGCGTGGCCGGGCCTGAAAGTTTCAAGAATATTGCCGTAGTCTTTGCTTCGCTGGTCGGTGTTTTTAATCAGCAGGCAAATCGGTGTACCGGTCGTTTTGCCTTGGTAAACACCCGACAAAATCTCCACGGCATCGGGCTCAGCGCGCTGGGTAACGTGGCGGCTGGTGCCAGGTCGGCGGCGGTCCAGGTCAGCCTGAATGTCTGCCTCGCACAGCTCCATGCCCGGCGGGCAGCCATCAATTACGCAGCCAATGGCCGGGCCGTGGGATTCACCAAAATTGGTGACTGCGAATAAATTGCCGAAGGTATTGCCGCTCATCGCACGGATTATCCCCGACCTGCAACCCAACGTTAACGCAACTTTTAATGCGGGTAACTCAGTCGTCTTTCCCCTGCTCCTCAGCGGGCCAATCCCGTATGTAAGCTTTCAGCATTTGATTTTCAAAATTCTGGCTGTCGACCACGGCTTTGGCTACGTCGTACAAAGAGATCACGCCCATCAGCATCTTTTTGTCCATCACAGGCATGTAGCGTGCATGGCGCTCCAGCATCATGCGGCGGACTTCGTCCAGCTCGGTCTCACCAGTGCAGGTTAGCGGGTGGTCGTCCATCGCTTTGCGCACCAGCATCGCACCAATTTCACCGCCATTTTGGGTAATGCTGACGATGACTTCCCTGAATGTCAGCATGCCGACCAGGTCGCCATGCTCCATGACAACAAGGGAGCCAATGTCTTTTTCAGCCATGATTTGCGTTGCGTTGGCCAATGGCTCGTCTGGCTGAACGGTGTAAAGCGT
>JANPDQ010000114.1:0-1597 GCA_031431575.1 Polaromonas sp. | reverse complement strand
GGAAGAAATCAGCCGCGCCAGCGCATCGGTCGGCCTGAGTTACGGCGCGCACAGCAATCTGTGCGTTAACCAGATCAAGCGCAACGGCACTGAAGAACAACGCCAAAAATACCTGCCGAAATTGATCACCGGTGAGCACGTGGGCGCACTGGCCATGAGCGAGCCAGGTGCGGGCAGTGACGTCATTTCAATGAAATTGAAAGCGGAAGACAAAGGCGGCTATTACCTGCTTAACGGAACCAAAATGTGGATAACCAACGGCCCAGATGCCGACACGCTGGTGGTGTACGCTAAAACTGAACCCGAGCTGGGCGCACGGGGCGTGACAGCATTCCTGATTGAAAAAAGCATGAAAGGTTTTTCATGCGCGCAAAAGCTAGACAAGCTTGGCATGCGCGGCAGCCACACAGGTGAGCTGGTTTTTAACAATGTTGAAGTGCCAGCAGCGCAAATTTTGGGCGGCTTAAACGGCGGTGCAAAAGTCTTGATGAGCGGTCTGGACTACGAACGCGCTGTGCTGGCCGCCGGGCCGCTGGGCATTATGCAGTCGGTGATGGACAACGTCGTACCCTACATCCACGACCGCAAGCAGTTCGGCAAAAGCATCGGTGAATTCCAGTTGATTCAAGGCAAAGTTGCCGACATGTACACCGTGCTGCAGGCGGGCCGTGCGTTTTGCTACACGGTAGGCAAAAACCTCGACATGCTGGGCACTGACCACGTGCGCCAGGTGCGCAAAGACTGCGCGTCGGTCATCTTGTGGTGCGCAGAAAAAGCCACGTGGATGGCAGGCGAGGGCGTGCAGATTTTTGGCGGAAATGGCTACATCAACGACTACCCGCTGGGCCGGTTATGGCGCGATGCCAAGCTGTATGAGATTGGTGCGGGGACTTCGGAAATTCGCCGCATGTTGATTGGGCGGGAGCTGTTTGCGGAGACGATGTAAAAACCAGTGAATTGCTATCATCAAGCCATTCACTTCTTAGAGTAAATCCCATGAATGCTGTAGCCACTGAAATAGCCACGATTGCGAAAAGTTTGCCTCCAATCGAGCGTGCCGAACTCATTGAATCATTGATTGAATCGATGCAGCACAGCGACAAAGAAATTGAAGCGCTGTGGGCGGCTGAGGCTGAAGATCGAATCGACGCGCTTGAACGAGGTGAAATCACAGCGGAGGGTGAACCGCGCGTGTTGACGGAGTTTAGGGCCCGCCGGCAGTGAAATTGGGATGGATGCCAGTTGCCAAAGCAGAGCTGGAAGAAGCGGTTCAGTGGTATGACACGCAGTTGGCTGGCCTTGGCGATAAGTTACTCAATGAAGTTGATTCAGCCGTTATATTGATTGAACGCTTTCCGTTTGCATGGCACCCGTTATCAAAGCGGGCGCGTAGCCATCGGCTGAATCGGTTTCCCTACAACCTTGTTTATAGAGTTTCCATCGCTCAAGAATTAACTGTTATTGCTTTCGCCCACCAGCAGCGCAAGCCTTCTTACTGGCGTAACCGCATAAAAACACTTTAACTTTAATGACCTCCATCCAAGACCTCTTCACCCATAACCGCGCCTGGGCCGCCGAGATGGAGGCCACGCGCCCC
>JANPDQ010000113.1:0-12244 GCA_031431575.1 Polaromonas sp. | reverse complement strand
GAAAACTTCATCAACATGCGGCGCGTACGCGAATGGCGCGACATCCATTCGCAGCTCATGGGAACCATCGGAGAGCAGGGCTGGGAGCTGAACAAAAAGCCCGCCAGCTACGAGCAACTGCACCAGTCGATGCTCTGCGGCTTGCTGGGCAACCTGGGCCAAAAGAGCGATGAGGAAGACTGGTACCTGGGCGCACGCGGCATCAAGTTTTATCGCCACCCCGGTGCCAAGCTGAGCAAGAAACCGGGCCGCTGGATTGTGGCTGCCGAGCTGGTGGAGACCACGCGTTTGTTTGGCCGGGGCATTGCCAATATTGACCCGCAGTGGATAGAGCAGGTCGCTGGGCATTTGCTCAAAAAGCAGTTGCTGGACCCGCACTGGGAGAAAAAGGCCGCGCAAGTCACGGCGCTGGAGCGTGCCACGCTGTACGGCCTGATGGTTTACAACGGCAGGCGCGTCAATTTTGGCCGGGTCGACCCAGTCGCCGCACGCGAAGTCTTTATTCGTGAGGCTTTGGTCGCGGGCAACTGGGACACGACGTTGCCGTTTTTGAGACTCAATGAAAAACTGATTGCCAAAGTGCAAGACCTCGAGCACAAGGCGCGCAGGCAAGACGTGCTCGTAGATGAAGAACTGATTTACGCCTTTTATGACCAGCAATTGCCGACTGATGTGTGCAGCGGCGCAAGCTGCGAGGCCTGGTACAAGGAAGAAGCTAAAAAGCAGCCCAAGCTGCTGTTGCTCACGCAAGAAGAGCTGATGCGCCACGAGGCCGCAGGTATTACGACGCAGGCTTTTCCAAAAATGCTGCGGCTGGGCGGCGTGGATTGTGCTGCTACGTATTTGCATGAACCGGGCGACGCCAAAGACGGCGTGACAGTTGACGTGCCATTGTTTGCATTGAACCAGGTGAACGAAGAGCGCTGCGAATGGCTGGTGCCGGGAATGCTCAAGGACAAGGTGCAGGCGCTGATCAAAACGCTGCACCAGCGCCCACGCTCGCGCCTGGTGCCGCTGCCTGATACGGCCAGCCGCATGGCAGACCAGTTGAAGGTTTCCGAGGTGTTCGGCACCGGGTCATTGACGGACGCAGTACTCAAGCTGGTGCGCGATGCGACCGCGGTGGATGTAAAACGCGGCGACTTAAAGCTCGACATGTTGCCGCCGCACCTGTTCATGAATTTTCGTGTGGTGGACGAGCACGGGCGGCAACTTGGCACCGGCCGCAGCCTGGCGGCGCTCAAGGGCGACCTCGGTGCGCAGGCGCGCGGTGCGTTTCAGGCGTTGGCGGGGCTAAAAAGCCTTGCCAGCGGCCTGCCTGAGACTGCAAAAGAGTTAAATATTAAGCAAAATAGGCCTCTAGCGCAACAAATACAGGCGCAAGCAGCTCCTAAAATAATAGCAATTAAGGTGCCAGCACGCTACGCCACCTGGAGCTTTGGCGAACTCCCAGAGCTGATGGAAATTGTCAAGGGCAACCAGACACTGATTGGCTTTCCGGCGCTAATTGACTTGCAGGATGCGGTGACGATAGAAGTGTTTGACGAACCGGAGTTGGCCGTGGCCAAGCACCGAGCGGGTCTGCGCCGGCTTTTTTCGCTGCAAATCAAAGACGCCATCAAGTACCTCGAAAAAAACCTTCCCGACCTGCAAAAAATGGCCACAGCCTTTATGCTGGTGGGCCGTGCTGCAGACAACTCCGGTGGCGGCACGATAGAGGAGTTGCGTGAGCAAATCATTGAAGTGGCTTTAAACCGCACTTTTTTACTTGACCCTTTGCCGACCAATGAAACCGAGTTTAAAAAACGGCTGGAAGAAGGCAGAGGCCGCTTGACGCTGATTGCTACTGAAATAGCGCGCCTTGCAGCTGGAATTTTGCTGGAGTTTGCAGTGGCCCAGCGCAAAATCAAGGACACCAAAAACGCTGCTGATGCATCAAGTGATGCGGCCCAGCAATTGCAGCGGCTTGTACCCAAGCGGTTTTTAACCACAACGCCGTACGGGCAACTTCAGCACTTCCCAAGGTACCTGAAAGCCATTACCGCGCGCCTTGAAAAATGGCGAGGAGACCCCGCGCGTGACGCCGCCCGGCTGCTAGAAATCAAACCTCAAGAGCAGCGCTATTGGCGGCTGGTTGCCGAGCGCAAAGGTGCAACGGACGCACGCATGCAGGAATTTCGGTGGTTGCTGGAGGAGTTGCGCGTCAGCTTTTTTGCGCAGGAGCTGCGCACTCCCCAGCCGGTGAGTATCAAGCGGCTCGAAAAAGTGTGGCAGCAGCTGACTAGTTAATGGCTGTTCAAAACGAATTCATTCAACGTAAAGGCGTGCGGTGCTGCAGCGAAAATAAGATCATTTCTCTGCGGCACTCTGCGTTATCTGCGCCTCTGCGGTTAAATTGACTTGTAGCTTTAAGTTTTTAGATACGTCCCATAAGCAGCAGAACGATCAAGATGATCACCACCAAACCAAGACCACCGCTTGGGCCATATCCCCAATTGCGGCTGTGACCCCACGTAGGCAACGCTCCCACCAAAATAAGAATTAAAACGATCAGCAAGATGAGAGAAAGCGACATGAAAGGCTCCTTGTTATGTGCCTTGATTTTCTTGTAGCGACACAGAAAACCAAGCAGGCACAAAGCGCACGGCGTCGTCAGCCAACGCCGATTGTGACCACTACAGCGTTGCCAGGCGGAGCAGGGCGGCGTTCAGCGTCTCGTCTTTTTTCGCAAAACAAAACCGCACCACGCGCTGGTCAAAGCCGTTGCCATAAAACGCTGATAGCGGAATTGCAGCCACGCCGACTTCCGTCGTGAGCCATTTGCAAAATTCGGCTTCGTTCAAGTCGCTCACGTCCGAGATATCGACACACTGAAAATAGCTGCCTTCACTTGGCAATAATTTAAAACGCGTCTTTGCCAAACCAGCGCGAAACAAATCACGTTTTCGCTGGTAGAAAGCCGGCAAGTCGAGGTAGGCATTCTCGTCAGCCATGTAACTGGCCAAGCCGTGCTGCACCGGTGTGTTAACCGTAAACACATTGAACTGGTGTACCTTGCGAAATTCGGCTGTCAATGCAGCAGGTGCGGCAACAAAGCCCACCTTCCAGCCGGTGACGTGGTAAGTTTTGCCAAAGCTGCTGACGATGAACGCGCGTGCGGCCAGGCCCGGAAAACGTGCTGCGCTTTGGTGAATGTGGCCCATGCCTTTGTCGGCATCAAACACCATGTGCTCATACACCTCGTCGCTAATTAGCAGCACATCAGTGGGGGCCAGCAAGTCTTGCAACTTCAGCATGTCAGCCTCGGTCCACACGGTGGCGCTGGGGTTGTGCGGCGAGTTAACCAGGATGGCGCGCGTTTTAGGTGTCATGGCCGCGCTGATCTCGTCAAAGTCTGGCCTGAACGTGCCTGGAGTCAAAGGCACGCGAACCACCACGCCGCCCGCCAGTTCGATATTGGGCACATAGCTGTCGTAGCAGGGCTCCAGCACAATGACCTCGTCGCCTGGGTGTACTACTGCAAGCATGGCAGTGATGATGGCTTGGGTTGCACCGGCAGTTACGGTGATTTCGGTGTTCATGTCGTATGCGCGGCCGTGTAGCTTCAGCAACTTGGCAGATATTGCCTGGCGCAGTACCGGCACGCCTGGCATGGGCGGGTACTGGTTCAAGCCGCTTGCCATGGCGCTGGTAACTGCGCTTACCAGCTTGGGGTCGCACTCAAAATCCGGGAAACCCTGGCCAAGGTTTACCGCGTTGTGCTCTGCTGCCAAGCTCGACATCACCGTGAAAATGGTGGTGCCAACCGCTGGCAATTTGGTTTTTAGCTGCGGCGTTTTTTCAAGAACTGCATTCATGGCGTTGTGTGCTGATGAAGTTAAAAATTGCTGGTTATAGGTCTTGATGTGTGCCCGACATGGCTTTTTCAATTGCGCTGCGGGTCAAGTCGGTGCTGAGCAGCTCCGCAAAGGTGTAAACAAAATTACGCAAATAGGCGCTGCGCTTGAACGCAACTCTGGCAACGTTCACACCGAACAAAGCGCCAGCCGGCAATGCCACCAAGTCGCTGTTGGTGCCATCGTCCCTGATGGCCATTTCAGCAATGATGCCAACCCCCAAGCCAAGGCGAACATAGGTTTTAATCACGTCGGAATCAATCGCCTCAAGCGCTACACGGGGCTCAAGGTGGGCTGTTGCAAAGGCCTGGTCAATCTTGGTGCGTCCGGTAAAAGACGGGTGGTAAGTAATGAGTGGTTCCTGCGCAAGGTCTGCCAGAGTGATGCCTGATTTACTGGCCAATGGGTGACCCATTGGCATCACCAGCATGTGCTGCCAGTCGTAGCAGGGCAGAGTGACCAGCTCTGGATATCGGGTCAGGGATTCAGTGGCAATGCCAATTTCTGCTACTTCATCGATCAGCATTTTGGCGACCTGATCGGGCGAGCCTTGGTGCAGGCTAACGTTGACTTTTGGAAAAGCTTCGCGCAGCTTGGCTACTGGCTGCGGCAGCACATAGCGAGCTTGTGTATGCGTGGTGGCAATGGAAAGGGTGCCGCTGTCCTGCTTGGAAAACTGCTCGCCTATCCGGCGCAAATTGCCGACTTCCCGCATGATGATTTCAATGCTTTTTAAAACATGCATACCAGGCTCAGTCACGCGTTTTAGGCGCTTGCCATGCCGCGCAAACACTTCAATGCCCAGTTCTTCTTCGAGTTCAATAATCGCCTTGGACACCCCAGGCTGCGATGTGTGGAGCGCTTGGGCCGTTTCGGTCAGATTCAGGTTGCGCCGGACGGCCTCTTGTACAAAACGGAACTGGTGAAGATTCATATCAAACCCAAGCTAATTACTTGGTTCATTATATGTTTTACAAACTAAGGCCAAAGCCAAAAATCAGGTCATTGCGAGGTCTGCGAGCAGCGCGACAAGCGCCGGGTTTTCACCAGCAGTGGGCAGCAACTCAAACTCAATTTTGGGGTGGTCAGCGTTGAGCTGCGCCATCAGTAAGGGCAAGTCTTCCCGAGCATGCTTTCCCACACCTAGAAAAAGTGGGAAAACCCTAATTTTCTGGGCGCCAGAAGCTATCAAATCAGTAGCTGCGTCGGCCAAGCTGGGTGAGCACAACTCCAGGTAGGCGCAGCGCACGGGCACGTCAATGGTTCGCTGCGTTATTTGCGCGGCAACTGCCTCAATTGGTAAGCGCCAGAGAGCGTCTCTAGAGCCATGGGCGAACAAAATAATGCCGAGTTCCGGCTTTGGAAATTCCATTTTCATCTCCTGAGCACAAGCCAGCCAAACGCCCCAAGGGAAGCAAGGGCATAAAGCAACCCCGGCGTTGCTGCAGCGAGCCACGGCGTCCAGTTTTGCAAGTTACCAATGTAGCCAAACACGTTGTTGAGCAAAAAGAAACTGATACCGATCATTACGCCGGCAAATACATACGACGAAATACCCCCAGATCGAAAGTGCAGGTAGGCAAACGGAAGCGCAAGGATCACCATGACCAGGCAGCTGAGCGGGTAAAAGACCTTTCGCCAAAGCTCAATTTCATAGCGCTGTGCAGTTTGTCCATTGCTCTCCAGGTGGCGCACATAGTTGAACAGGTCGATCGTTCGCATGCGTTCAGGCTTGAGCAAGGCTACAGAAACCATTTCCTGGGTTATTTCAGTAGGCCAGCGCAGCTCGACAAGTTTGCTTCGCTTGATTGCCGAAGTCTCTTTGGTTGGCGCATTGGCCACCGCTGGCCCGGGCGGTCCGGTAATGATGGAGAACTCATCGCGCGTAGCGTTGCCGAGTAACCAGGAACCATCTTGGCTAAACGTAGCGGTGCTGGCTTGGGTAATTGAGGACACCAGGCCCTTGTTGTCAAACTCGTAGATCTTGACGTTTGTCATGGTGTTTTTTTGGCTGAGAGTTTTGACGTTGACGACGTAGGCGTTGTAGGTTTGCTTTTCCTTCAGCCATGCTCCGGTTTGCCCAAGGGTTAAGTCACCCTGAAACTTGGCCTTGACCAACTGTGCTGCCCGCGCGCTTAACGGAGCCAAATAATCGCCCACTACAAAACTCATCACCACAAACGCGGCTCCGATTGCAAGCAGCAGTCGCAGCGCCCGCCACGGGCCTAAACCGCTGGTACGTAAAATGGTGTACTCAGAGCTTTGCGCCAGCCTCGCCATAACAAAAATAGTGCCAATCAAGACGGAAATGGGCAGCAACTCGTACAAGTGATTGGGTACGAGCAGCGTCACATAAAGCAGCGCGTGGCGCAGCTCGTAGGGCTGGGTGGCGCCAGGCAGACCAAGAGATTTGCCAATGTCTTGCAACTCGTCAACCAGGTCAAAGAAGAAGAAAAGCGCTAAAAACCCGGCTGCCACCAAAGCAATCGCAGTAACAACTTCGCGATAAACAAGTCGGCGAACGGTGTTCAAACGCGCTCCTTGGCTGGCGCGTGCTTGCGCTGCAGCGCACTGCGCAACGTCCAGTTGAAATCACGTTTGGCAAGCCATGCCAGCCCTGCAGCGAGCACCCCGCCATGCAAAATTATCAAAAACACGGCAAACCCCACCTGGCCATTGACCATCCAGCTTCGTCCGAGGTTAATAAGGTTGTTGTACGCAACGAACGCCAGCACTACGAACACCAAGCTGCTGTTACGTCCGCCACGTGCGTTGACTTTTGTCATTGCTACCGCCAACACCACAAAATTAATCGCTGATAGCGCCAGCCCAACCCTCCATGCCAGCTCTGCCAGCGTGCTTGCCGATCGGGTAGAAACAAGTTCAGGGATTGACATCAAGCGCTGGTCTTTAGCGTCGAAAGTGGGCGTAGTGGCGTCGCCTGCCTTGCTTCCATACTCCTCGAACACGCTGATTTTTTGAGCCGACTTTCCGTTTTCGGTTTCAAGCCGCTGACCGTTCTCGAGCAATACATAACGGCTGTCTCCGCGCGTTTCGATTCGTCCAGCAGTCGCAGTGGTCACGGAGCTTTTGCCCTTGTCATTGGTAGCTATGAATATATTGTTGTTTGCAGTGGTGTCGGATTTGCCTTGACGATCAATAAAAAAGACCCGATTGCCGCTCGAGGATTCCTGAAATTGCCCGGGGGCGATGCGGTCTATGTCGCTTCGGCTGCCGTAGGTTTCTTGCATGGCTTTGGTTTGCTGGTTTGTCCATGGCCACACAAACAGTGCGGTAAGAAAAATTATGACGAGCACGGGCCAGGCAAACCGGAACATTGGTTTTAAAAAACTCGTCAAGCTTTGCCCGCTGCTAAACCACACGACCATTTCACTGTCGCGGTACATCCGGCTGAGGGTGGACACCATCGCAACAAAAAGCGAGAGCGTCAAAATTGTTGGCAGCCTGCCTAATGCGGCGTAGCCCATAAACAGCACAACGTCCTGGGGGTTCACCGAGCCGCGCGAAGCTTGGCCCAGCGTGCGGATTAAGACAATCGTCAGCACAATGGTAATCAGCACCACAAAGGTGGCACCAAAGCTGCGCGCGAGTTCTCTGCGAATTGAGGATTGGAATAACATAGCGAAAACCGATCGGCCTGACTGACATGAATAGCGTTATTGATGCGGTGGCGGGCGCTAACGAGCTGTAAAGACTTATTTTTTAATTACTGGCAAAAGATCTTTTCTATTATGAACTTTGAACTCAAAACGCTGGCTCACGACCAATTATCCAGAGAAAAGTGTGATGCGCTGGTGGTACTTGTTGTCAATGACGGGGCCAGCCAAAGGTTTTCTGCAGGTTCAGACACCTTCTCGCAGCTTGTTAGTGTTGCCATGAAATCAGGCGACCTCGAGACCAAACCGGGCAAGCTGCTGAGCAGTTACCGGCCGTCGGGCATTTCTGCGACCCGCTTGATTTTAGTTGGCGCTGGAGACGGCAGCGTCAAGAACGTACGGGCTGCAGTGCTGGCCGCAATAGCCTCATTAAAAAGCAGCAACGCCGTCAAAGTGGTGGTAAGCCTCGGGCCGCTGGGCAATCCTACCGATGATGTGGTTTGTGCTGCCGTTGTTGCCTGCGGCGACGCTGCGTACGTTTACGCAACTACCAAGCCGTCCGTGGCAATGCCCAAGTTGAAAAATGTGGTGTTGGCTGTCGATAGCGCTGCACGGGTCAAAGCTGGTTTTGACAAGGGCGTTGCACTGGTCAATGGAATAAGTTTTGCCAAAGAATGGGCTAACCGGCCCTCCAATTACGCTACCCCAACGCTGTTAGCCGCTGCCGCCAAGGCCATGGGCAAATATCCCAACATAAAAGTTGACGTTCTGGGGCCGAAAGAAGTGGCCAAATTAGGCATGGGGTCGTTCACGTCGGTGTCGCAAGGCTCGTCGGAGCCACTTCGGTTCATCGTCATGCATTACAACGGTGCGCCCAAATCGGAAGCGCCAATAGTTTTGGTCGGTAAGGGCATCACGTTTGACACCGGCGGTATTTCCATTAAGCCCGCCTCTGAAATGGATGAAATGAAGTTCGACATGTGCGGTGCCGCCAGCGTGTTGGGAGTTTTCCGGTCGCTGGCAGATTTAAAGCCGGCAATCAATGTGGTGGGACTTATTCCGGCGTGTGAAAACATGCCAGACGGCCGCGCTATCAAGCCTGGCGACGTTGTTACCAGTATGAGTGGGCAGACGATTGAAATTCTCAACACCGATGCGGAAGGGCGATTGGTGCTGTGTGATGCTTTGACATATGCGGAGCGCTTCAAGCCGCGCGCGGTTATTGATATTGCGACGCTGACGGGTGCCTGCGTGGTAGCACTCGGCGGCGTGCGCAGCGGTTTGTTTTCCAGCGACAGTGCGCTGACCGCTGCGCTGATCAAAGCGGGCGATGCATCGCTTGATTTGTGTTGGCACATGCCGCTTGACGACGAATACGCCGAGGGTTTAAAAACCAATTTTGCAGATGTTGCCAACGTGGCTGGGAGGGCGGGTGGCGCCGTAACCGCAGCAAAGTTTTTGCAGCGGTTCGCTTCAAAATTTGCATGGGCACACCTTGATATTGCCGGCACTGCCTGGAAAAGTGGCGCCGCTAAAGGCGCCACCGGCCGACCTGTGGCGCTGCTGATTGACTATTTGCTGGCGCAGTCTGATGGCAAAGAGGCTTCAGCAAAGTCGCGCAAACCAGCTGCGAAAAAGCGCACCAGCATTGCATGACTGAGATCGAGTTTCACGCCAACGTTGCGGACAAGCTTCAATTTGGTTGCCGCTTGATTCGCAAGGCCGTTCGCCGTGGAGCCAAGGCAGTAGTGGTTGCAGACGTGCAAATGCTCACGCGACTAGACGGCTTGCTCTGGGAGTTTTCGCCAACAGAATTTTTGTCGCATTGCACGGAGATTGCGCCAGCTCACACCAGGGCGCATACACCTGTTTTACTGGTCGAGCAATTGACACCGCAGGGCCAGTACCCGTCGAACAGCATCTTGATCAATTTGTCACACCAAATACCTGCGAGCTTTGAGCAGTTTGAGCGGCTAATTGAAATAGCTTCGGCTGAAGCCAACGATCGGCTTGCCGCCCTTGACCGGTGGAAGCACTACAAAAACCGCGGGTATCCATTAAAACGCCACGACGCCAACGCGGCTGGGGCAATGGTATGAGCACTACCTCTGCGCCGCCACGCTTTGTTCCTACACTAACCGATGTCGTTGCGCATTCCCATTCTCAGTACGCAGTTTTTCACGGTGGCTCCGCCGCTGTTGACCACGCAACTGCAAATGAGGAACAAATTACCAAGAGAATCATGCAGCGGATCGACGTGGTGCTGGAGCGGCGTCTCAGGGAGGCCGTGGGTAAAGTAATTCTTGAGCATACGCACGAACTGGTTCCCCGTTTGCGCGAAGAGATCGAAGCGCTTGTCAAAGAGTCTATCGTCCAGGCGCTAGAGCAAGAGCGTGTTTAGTCTCAGGCTCTACGTACTTTGCGGATCAGGGTGGTTTTCCTGTCAACCCTGAAATACCTAGGGACGTTCCTATGTTGCGGGCTTGAAAATTGCACTATAGTCGCCCGCAGGACAAAATCTGTTCTTGAGTCTTGATCCATTTTTAACTGGAGTATTTGTATGCAAACGAAATTTAAATTGACGGTTCTTGCAGCGCTTGTGTCTGTTGCCGGTGTGGCTGCAGCCCAAGACATGGTCGTGAAAATTGGCCACGTCGGCCCGGTTTCAGGCAGCATTGCTCACTTGGGCAAAGGCAACGAGAACGGTGCCAAGATGGCTATTGAAGATCTGAACGCCAAAGGCGTGATGATCGGCGGCAAAAAAGTCAAACTCGAGCTGGCAGCTGAAGATGATGGTGCAGATCCAAAACAGGGCACTGCTGTAGCTCAAAAGCTCGTTGACATGAAAGTTGCCGGCGTGATTGGCCACTTGAATTCAGGCACATCTATTCCTGCATCGAAGATTTACAGCGCTGCTGGCATTCCACAAATCTCCCCATCAGCTACCAACCCTGCTTTCACACGCGCTGGCTACAAAACCACGTTCCGTGTGGTGGCTGACGACGTGCATCTCGGCGGTACGCTGGGTCGCTACGCCGTGGAAACCCTCAAGGGTAAATCCATTGCTGTGATTGATGACCGTACCGCGTACGGTCAAGGCGTTGCAGAAGAGTTCGTCAAAGCCGTGAAAAAAGCTGGCGGAAACATCGTTGGTACTGAATTCACCACCGACAAAGCCACCGATTTCATGCCAATTTTGACCACGCTCAAAGGTAAAAAGCCTGACGTGATCTTCTTTGGCGGTATGGACGCAGTTGCAGGCCCAATGATGCGTCAGATGAAAAACTTGGGCATTACCGCCAAGTTCATGGGTGGTGACGGCATTTGCTCCAGCGAGCTGGTCAAACTGGCTGGTGACGGCATGGCCGACGGCCAAGTGGTTTGCGCAGAAGCTGGTGGCGTTGAAGGCTCACAAAAAGCTGGCATGGACAAGTTCTACGCCGACTACAAAAAGCGCTTTGGCATTGACGTGACTGTGTATGAGCCGTATGTGTATGACGCGCTGAACATCATGGTTGCAGCCATGGTCAAAGCCGGTTCTGCAGAGCCAGCAAAATACCTGCCAGTTCTGGCTAAAACCGAAGGCTACAAAGGCGTGACCGGTACCGTTTCTTTTGACGAAAAAGGCGACATCAAAAACGGCGCCCTGACCCTGTACACGTACAAGGCCGGCAAGCGTGACCAGATCGCCGTAGTGCGTTAATCCCCCCTGAGCTTTTACAAGTTAAAAAGCCGCCGCAAGGCGGCTTTTTTTTCGTCTACAGCGTAAAAATCACATATAAAGTGACTCTAGCCCAATGAAAACAGGCGCTAGCAGCTATTATATCAATAGCGCGTTTGTTTGGCTAGCCTGCTAATGTTGGTGCTATTAATTTAGGTCGACAAATGCTCACCTGCCCGAAACGAAAAAGCCGCATGCTTTTGAGGCATACGGCTTTTTGTATTTTTCTGGCGGAAGAGGCGGGATTCGAACCCGCGGTGGGTATAACCCCACGTACGCTTTCCAGGCGTATGACTTAAACCGCTCATCCACCCTTCCAACACTTTTGTATTCTAACAGTGCGCTGCTGGCCGAGCTCTGTTGACGGTGCCGTTTTCACTATGCAGCAGCGTGGTATCGATTTTTTTCGAGCTGCTCAATGGTTACGAATTTCAACGCATTTGCGTGAGTGGACTCCATGACTACTGGCGGTGCCACGCCGGCTTCAAATGCCTCAACCCACCGGGTGGCGCAGACGCACCAGCGGTCACCGGCTATCAAGCCTTTGAATCGGTACTCCGGCCGTGGCGTGCTCAGGTCATTGCCACGCAATAGTGAAAATTCAAGAAATTGTTGAGTGACGCGGGCGCAGATCAAGTGCGAGCCCGCATCAGAAGCATCTGTTTTGCAGCAGCCGTCTCTAAAGTAGCCCGTTAGCGGGTCATAAGAGCAGGGCACCAGCGCGGTGCCAAGGACGTTTTTAACTTCGGCTGATTGGGTCATGGTGGGTTTTAGGTTTTGCTGGTTTGCACCATCTTCATGGCCGAAGTGATTAAAGCGGCAACGTCGGTCATGTTGCTCGGAATTATCAAGGTTGTCGCCGCGTCGCTGGCCACCCGCGAGTACGCTTCAACCGCTTTTTCAGCGACTTTAAGCTGCACCGCTTGTTCTCCGCCTGGCATGCGGATGGCGTTGGCTACCAGCTCGATGGCTTTTGCGTTTGCGTCTGCCACGGCAAGGATGGCTGACGC
>JANPDQ010000112.1:0-3228 GCA_031431575.1 Polaromonas sp. | reverse complement strand
CTTTGCAGTGAAGCGCAACGGCCGACCAAGGCAAGTTACTTCCGCGCCACCGCCCCCTGCATCTGAATCAAAGCCTTCAACTGCCCCCGCACCTCAGCCAATTCACGTTGCTGGCTGAGCATGATGGTGCGCATTTCGCGCTGCTGCTGAATCAATTCAGTCACCTGTGTGCGCAAAGACGAAATATCCGTCAGTCTGTCTAGCACATCGGTCAGAACGCTCACGCAAATTCCTTGGCGGCGGCTTTTTGCAGTTTGGCTATTTCGCGCATAAAGGCGGTGTGCTCGGTCGTGTTGCCTTTGAGGTCGGCCAGCATGGCGTTGATGTCGCTTTGCGCGCGCTTTGTACCCATGTCGAGCGTTTGGATTTCTTCGAGCGTGACACCGGCAATCGCGGCATCAACAGCGTCGCGCATGATTTCAGACACCTTACGGCCAGATTTTTTGGCTTGGCTGGTGAGCGCTTGTTTTTGCGAAGGCTCTAGGTAAACTTGGGTTAAAACCATTGAACTCATAGTTGCGTCCTCGTGTTGTGGTGCATGCCAATATATATCAACATGCGGGGCAAGTCAAATGGTGCGCAAGCAATCTATTCAAAGAGCACAGATGTACTTACCCGCGCAATTCGCCGCCAAAGAGCCCGCCGCAGCCCACGAGCTGATACGCGCCAACCCGTTTGCCAGCCTCATATCCACTGACGACAACGGCCTGCCTTTTATCACGCCGCTGCCACTGCATTTAATTACCGACGATGACCAAACCCTGCTGCTGGGCCACTGCGCAAAACCCAATCCGCACTGGCGCTACTTGCTCGCGCGGCCCAAAGCCGTAGTCACCTTCATGGGCCCGCACGCTTACATGACACCGCGTGTGTACCCCGACTTGGCGCGTGTGCCAACCTGGAACTACGTGATGGTGCACTGCACGGTAGAGGCGAAAATTATCGAAACTTTTGACGACAAAGACCGCTTGCTGAAACACTTGATTGCCGATCACGACCCAGCTTACGCCGACCAGTGGCGCGGCTTGGGGGAGGACTATCAACACAAAATGATGAATGGCATTGTGGCGTTTGAGCTGCGGGTTTTGACCATGCAGTGCAAGATCAAAGTCAACCAGCACCGGCCCGAGGCATTTGATGCGATGCGCGCAATTTACGCACAAGGCAACGACAATCAGCGGGCGCTGGTGCCGTGGATGGATGCGGCAAAACCTGCAGTCAAGACAAATTAACCAGGGCAAAACATGCGCAGTATTTTTAGCTTGTTGGGTTTATTGGCGGTGGTGCTTGCCATCGGCTTGCTGGTAAAAAAGCAGCTTGCGCCCAATACGGCTGGCCCTGCGGCGGCGGTAAAAACAAGTCCACAGCAAACGCAGCAGCAATTCAAACAAGCGCTGGATGCGGCAATGCAAACACCCAGGGTAGAGCCAGATGAAAAGTAGCAAATCGACCTAATTCATATCAAATAAGGCCTGTAGCGCAATAAATACAGGCGCAAGCAGCTATATAAATAATAGCAAAATTAAACCTGAGTCGAATCTGTTTACTTTTTTCGAACCGGGTCCGGGTAGATCAAACCATGAATGCGGCCCCTGTCGCCGCGCGCAAACGCAGCCCACTGGCCCTCGCCTTGGCTCAAGCGGTCAGCCACAGCCCACCACGCGCTGGGGTTAAGCCCCAAGCCAATATGGCTGGCCAGCACTTCGATGTTTTCAGTGTGCGGGTTAGTTTTGGTGGGCTTTTGAATACTGGCTTGCCAGGCCACCACGCCATCGGTTTGCGAGTAAATGCTGGTGGTAGGCACCGGCGGCGCGGCGGGCAGGTCGTAGTTTTCAGCTTCGCGTTCAATTTTGCGGCCACTTGTCAGCTCATACACACGCCACGCGTTGGTGGACTTGTGCGAGCCCGCAAACGGCGTGCCCAGCGTGATGACGCCGCGCACCATGTGCGGCAGCTCTTTGGCCAACTCACGCGCGTACACGCCGCCCAGGCTCCAGCCGATGAGGCTAACTTTGCGGCCTGTGCTTTCAAAAGTGCGCGCCAAGTTTTCTTTGGCTTCGTCCAGCACGCCGGCACGCGGGCCAAAATTAAAGCCCTGCGCCCAGCCCCACGGGCTGTAACCGAGCGACTGCAGGTAGTACCGCAACGGCACGGTGGATGCATCATTGGCTGACAAGCCGGGGAACACCATCACCGCATGGCCGTCGCCTTTGGGCGCTCGCGATAAAAATGGCCAGCTTGGCAGCAGCGCGCCAAACTCCCAAAAGGCGCGCACCTCAAGTGCCACCAGCCAGGCGCTGGGCGGCTCGTTGTGGGGCACGTCGTCGATTGGATTAAAGGCTGACTGCACGCTTGATGGTTTTCTTGACGACTGTCTTGCCATGGGGTGTTGACTTGGGTGATTTCACTGCTCCAGATTTTGAACCAATGGCCTTACGTTTTGCGGCTGGTTTGGCATCAGAGGGCATTATTAAATCCGATTTCGTCACCTTTGCGACTGGTTTTAATGCCTCGGCAGTCGGGCCCATGAGAGCGATCGCTTCTAAAAACGCAGCTTCAATCGCTTTCGCGAAATCGTTGGCATGCGGCAGCGCCTTTTTGTCCGCCACAATGCCAAAGTCAACCCGCCCAGCATAGGTTTGCACCGTGATGTTCAGCGCCAGGCCATGCACGATGATCGATGCCGGATGAAAGGTTAAAAATTTTGCCCCCGCCAAATACAGCGGCACGGGAGAGCCCGGCACGTTTGAAATCACCAGGTTGGCCAGCACCGGCAGGCGGCTGAATAAATTGCTTTTGCCAGCAGCGCTTAACGCCATTTTTGCTGCACCGCCCACCAGCCACGGTGCCAGCAGGGACGGGTAGTCGGTGGGCAAAAGCCCCTTGAGCGATTGCACTGACGATTTGACCTTTGCGGTTGACGCCATGATGGCGTTCATCCGTTTAAGTGGGTTGGCCACATGCGTGCCCAGCTCCACCAGACTCATACTGACCTGGTTGCCTAGATGAGTGGCGTCTACGGCGCCGCTTTCGCGCAGCGACACGGGCATAGCGGCCACCAAAGACTTTTTTGGCAGGCTGTGGTGCTGCTTCAAATAGTCGCGCAGCGCGGTAGAGCAAATCCACAGCACCACATCGTTGAATGAGCCGCCAATGGATTTGCCAATCGCCTTGCATTCAGCCAACGGTGCAGTCGCTGTAACAAACACACGGCCCTGCGTGACACCC
>JANPDQ010000111.1:0-5472 GCA_031431575.1 Polaromonas sp. | reverse complement strand
CAATTTCTTCGTCGAGTGGCTGGCGATGGACCTGATCCGCGATGCGGCAGGCGACGTTGTGGGCGTCACTGCGCTGGAAATGGAAACCGGCGACGTGCATATTTTTGAAGCCAAAACCACGCTGCTGGCCACCGGCGGTGCAGGCCGAATTTTTGCGGCATCCACCAACGCGTTTATCAACACAGGCGATGGCTTGGGCATGGCCGCACGCGCAGGTATTCCACTTGAAGACATGGAGTTTTGGCAGTTTCACCCAACCGGCGTAGCTGGCGCAGGCGTACTGCTGACCGAAGGCTGTCGCGGCGAAGGAGCAATTTTGCGCAACAGCGATGGCGAGCGCTTCATGGAGCGTTACGCGCCCGCCTATAAAGATCTGGCCCCCCGCGACTATGTGTCACGTTGCATGGACCAGGAGATCAAGGAAGGCCGTGGCTGCGGCCCGAACAAGGACTACATCAACCTGGACATGACGCACCTGGGTGCAGACACGATCATGAAGCGCCTGCCGTCGGTGTTTGAGATTGGCCACAACTTTGCCAACGTTGACATCACCAAAGAGCCGATTCCTGTGGTGCCCACCATCCATTACCAGATGGGCGGTATCCCGACCAACATTCACGGCCAGGTGGTAACGCAAAACGCCGACAACAAGAGCGAAGTAGTAAACGGCTTGTATGCGGTCGGCGAATGCTCCTGCGTCAGCGTTCACGGCGCAAATCGCCTGGGCACCAATTCGCTGCTCGATTTGCTAGTGTTTGGCCGCGCGGCTGGCAACCACATTGTTGAGCACAACAAAACAACTGTGCACAAAGCTTTGCCTGCCGGTGCGGCCGATGCCACGCTGGCGCGTATTGCGCGGCTGGATAACGCCACCGATGGCGAATATGCGCAGGACGTGGCCAACGACATTCGCAGCACCATGCAAAAGCACGCGGGTGTGTTCCGCACTCAGGCCAGCATGGACGAGGGCGTAGCCGCAGTTGCCAAACTGCGCGAGCGGGTCAAGAACATTGGCTTGAAAGACAAGTCGAAAATCTTTAATACTGCACGCATTGAAGCGCTTGAAGTTGAGAACTTGATCGAGTCAGCTGAAGCCACCATGGTCTCAGCAGCGGCCCGCCATGAAAGCCGCGGCGCGCATTCAGTCAATGACTATGGCGACACACCCGCCCACCCCAACGGCCGCAACGACACCGAGTGGCACAAGCACACGCTGTGGCACAGCGCCACCAACAGTCTGACCTACAAGCCGGTGCAGATGATTCCATTGACGGTTGATTCGTTGCCGCTAAAGGTTCGCAGTTTTTAGTCCGCAGCTTTTAAAAACTTATCTCGTTATTTCTCAGGCAAATACCATGACCAAACGCACCTTCAACATTTACCGCTACGACCCAGACACCGATGCCAAGCCGTACATGCAAAAAATCGAGGTTGAGCTGGACGGCAGCGAGCGCATGCTTCTTGACGCGCTGATGAAGCTCAAGGCACAAGACCCCACCATCAGCTTCAGGCGCTCATGCCGCGAAGGCGTTTGCGGCTCTGACGCGATGAACATCAACGGCAAAAACGGCTTGGCCTGCCTGACCAACATGCGGACGCTGCCAGACGTCATCACCCTCAAACCATTGCCAGGTTTGCCTGTGGTGCGCGACTTGATCGTGGACATGACACAGTTCTTCAAGCAGTACAACTCGATCAAACCTTATTTGATCAACGACAACGTACCGCCTGAAAAAGAACGCCTGCAAAGCCCGGAAGAGCGTGACGAGCTGAACGGTTTGTACGAGTGCATTCTTTGTGCGTCGTGCTCAACAGCGTGCCCGAGTTTTTGGTGGAACCCAGACAAATTCGTCGGCCCGGCTGGTCTGTTGCAAGCCTACCGTTTTATTGCCGACAGCCGCGATGAAGGCACTGCCGAGCGCCTGGACAATCTGGAAGATCCGTACCGCCTGTTCCGCTGCCACACCATCATGAACTGCGTTGATGTTTGCCCCAAAGGCTTGAACCCGACGAAAGCCATTGGCAAGATCAAAGAGATGATGGTTCTGCGCTCTGTTTGATATGACCCCCACGCTTGTCGCTTCGCGTTCCTTCGGCGGTACGCTACCCCTTTCACCAAAAATTGGTGCTGATCTTCTCAGGGGCGGCCCGTCGGAAAATTGCTCATGAGTGACGAACTTTTGGGTGAACGTGAATTCAGCAAGCTGCGCTGGCGCAGCAGGCGCGGCCTGCTAGAAAACGACCTGCTGATTGAAAAGTTTTTTAATCGGTTTGCATCATCTTTGACGGTTGGACAGGCTAAGGGCATGGCGGACTTGATGGCGCTGTCTGACAACGATTTGCTTGACCTTTTGTTACGCCGCAAAGAGCCTCACCAACTTCACGATGTCGAAAGTCAGGCAACCGCCTCTACTTTTGAAGCGCTTGAGGTTTTAGACTTGCTTCGACCTTCAACACTCCAGTAAACCGCTGGTGAACCCCGCCATTTTTTTCATTTCAACCCAACCGAAAGAAGCACACCATGAAGCTCGCTGATAACAAAGCAACTCTGTCATTCAGCAACGGCAGCCCAAGCATTGAAATGCCAATCTACCATGGCAATGTAGGCCCAGACGTGGTTGATATTCGCAAGCTTTACGCCCAAACCGGCATGTTTACATACGACCCGGGCTTCTTGTCGACTGCAGCTTGCCAATCGGCCATCACTTACATCGACGGTGATAAAGGCGAGTTGCTGTACCGAGGCTACCCAATTGAGCAGTTAGCCACGAACTGCGACTATTTGGAAACCTGCCATTTGCTGCTCCATGGCGAGCTGCCAAATGCGGCGCAGAAAAAAGGCTTCACCAGCCTGGTGACAAACCACACGATGGTCAATGAGCAAATGCAGTTTTTTCTGCGAGGCTTCAGGCGCGACGCCCACCCGATGGCGATCATGACCGGCCTGGTTGGTGCGCTCTCTGCTTTTTATCACGACAGCACCGACATCACCAATCCAGAGCATCGTGAAATTTCGGCCATTCGCCTGATCGCAAAAATGCCAACGCTGGTTGCCATGGCCTACAAGTACACCATGGGCCAGCCCTACATGTACCCGAAAAACTCCTTAAGTTACGCAGGCAACTTTTTGCATATGATGTTTGCCACGCCGTGCGAAGAATACAAGGTTAATCCCGTGCTAGAGCGCGCGCTCGACCGCATCTTTATTTTGCATGCAGACCACGAACAGAACGCCTCCACCTCCACCGTGCGCTTGTGCGGCTCGTCAGGCACCAACCCTTTTGCAGCGATTGCTGCTGGCGTAGCCTGTCTTTGGGGCCCGGCCCACGGCGGCGCGAACGAAGCAGCGCTCAATATGCTGGGCGACATTCAAAAGAACGGCGGCATAGAGAAAGTCGGCGACTTTATCAAGCAGGTCAAAGATAAAAATTCAGGCGTCAAGCTGATGGGTTTTGGCCACCGCGTGTACAAAAACTACGACCCGCGCGCCAAATTAATGCAAGAAACGTGCAAAGAAGTGCTGATGGAAATGGGCCTGCAAAACGACCCACTCTTCAAGCTGGCCATGGCCCTTGAAAAAATTGCCTTGGAAGACGACTACTTTGTATCGCGCAAGCTATACCCGAACGTAGACTTTTACTCGGGCATCGTGCAAAAGGCTATCGGCATCCCCGTGCCGCTGTTTACTGCCGTCTTTGCGCTGGCCCGCACCGTCGGCTGGATCGCCCAGCTCAATGAAATGATTGGGGACCCAGAATACAAGATTGGCCGTCCGCGCCAGTTGTTTACAGGTTCTGTAGCGCGTGACGTCAAGCCAATAGCGCAACGCTAAGTTCAAAGCAACGCCGACCACATCGGAAGTGCTGGTGATACTTACATCACCAGCACTTCTTTTTTGCGCCTCAAAAAGCAAGATCTTAATTCCGCAGATCCTTGTAGAGCGGCGGTCGAAGATTTCGCTCAAGCCACGCCTGGACTTCCGACGGGCTGTTGACGGTTTTCAATGCCTGGTATGCCACTTCAGCTTCCGGGAAACGCCGCCGCAGAAAATTCAGCCACTGCTTGAGTCGGCCCGCCTGCGCTTTGCTGTCAAGCCGGATGGTGACAATGCGCCAAAACTCCAGCACCAAAGGCGTCAGAGTGGGCCAATTCGTTGCCGATCTTTGCTCGCCGACTTCGTCCTGCATGCTGGCTTTGATTGCCAGGCCAAGCCCTGGGTCTGCCACTGCACCACGGCCAATCATTAGCATGTCGCTGCCAGACGCCGCGCGGCAGGCGGCGGCGTCCGCTACCGTCCAGATTTCACCATTGGCAATCACCGGTAGGCTTACCGCTGCGCGGATGTCGGCAATGCGCTCCCAATAGGCAGGCGGGCGGTAGGCCTGCGCTTTGGTGCGGGCATGCACCACCAGCTCATCTGCACCGCCGTTCGCAATGGCCAATGCGCATTCAATGGCGCGTGAATCGTCGTGGTAGCCCAGGCGCATTTTGGCCGACACCGGCATGTGCGCAGGCACTGCGCGGCGCACCGCGCTGACGATGGCAAAAATGGTTTCAGGCTCGTTGAGCAGGGCCGCACCGCCGCCGTGGCGGTTCACTACATTCGCTGGACAGCCAAAATTTAAATCAATGCCCGCCGGGCCCAGGGACGCAAGGCGCGCTGCGTTTTCAGCAAGGCACACCGGGTCTGACCCAAGCAGCTGCGCCCGCACCGGCACGCCGGCAAGCGTACGCCCGCCGGTGTGCAATTCAGGCACGATGCGGGTGAAAACGCGTTCAGGCAGCAGCTGGTCGGTGATGCGAATGAACTCCGACACACAGCGGTCAATGCCGCCGACGCGGGTTAAAACATCGCGTAATACGAAATCAAGGAGACCCTCCATCGGGGCCAACAAGATAGTCATAACCTTAGGCTACGCCCAATCGCCACAACGATGTGACCTCTGACGCACGCGCCTCTGCCAGCGGATTGGTGCTGTCCAGCGCTTTGCTGTGCACGGGCTTGGCGTCCATGCGGCCAAGGACCTTCAAGCCGCCAGCTTGAATAGCGGCGAGCAACTCGGCGCGCGTGCGCAATCCCAAGTGCTCAGCGAAGTCAGACAGGATCAACCACGCCTCGCCGCCCGGGGCCAAGTGCGCCGCCGCACCTTTGAGAAAACCCAGCAGCATGCGGCTGCCCTCGTCGTACACCGCGCCTTCAAGTGGCGATGAAGGCCGAGCAGGCAACCACGGTGGGTTACACACAATGACTGACGCCAAACCTTCGGGAAACAAGTCGGCCTGCATCACCTTGACCGGGTTGGGCAGGCGCAGCTTGTAAATATTTTCTTTGGCGCATTCGAGGGCGCGCGGTTCCTGGTCGGTAGCCACTACCTGGGCAACATCGCGCAGGGCCATCACGGCAGCCAGAACGCCGGTACCCGTGCCAATGTCAAATGCCACGAATTTAGCTGGCCTTTGCGTTGGCAACGG
>JANPDQ010000110.1:0-3055 GCA_031431575.1 Polaromonas sp. | reverse complement strand
CGCCACGCTACGCATGGCGGCCAGGTCGGCCAGCAGCGGCACGCCGGTGAAGTCTTGCAGCACCACACGAGAGACCACAAACGGAATTTCCTGCGTGCGCGCGGCATTGGGCTGCCAGTTTGCGAGCTCTTCAATGTGCTGCCTGGTGATGCGCTTGCCGTCGCAATTTCTTAAAACGGATTCAAGTACGATGCGCAGAGAAATCGGCAGGCGCTTGATGTTTGGGTACTGCTTGGCCAGTTCAGGCAGTGAGTAAAACTTGCCGGCTTTGCCCGACACAGTTTTAAAAGGTTTGAGGGTCGAAGGAAAAGCGTGTGGTGCAGTCATGGCAAGCTCCTGGGCAAACGCTGGCGGTGCGTTGATGCAATTGGTTTTGTCGATGCATTGATTTTGGCGCGCTTTTGCTTGCAGCGGGCTACATCACGGCAATTTGTAGTCGTTGGCTGACAGGCTTTTACCTTGCCAACTGATGCTGTAAAGCTCCGGCCTAATTTACAGTGAATTTTGAGCTGAGCCAGCTTGGCGAAATGTTTAACTTACGGGCAAACCATGACAAAACCTACTGACGAAAAAACCTTGTGGACTTTGATTGAAGACATTAAATTTGGCATGCTCACGCATCGGCACACCGACGGTGCGCTGCACAGCGCGCCCTTGACGACGCAAAACAAGGCGGGCGACGAAGGCTCGCAACTTTACTTTTTCATTTCCCGCAAAAGCGAGATCGCAAGCTGCGTGGCGCATGATCCGAACGTGAATGTTTCTTACGCGCACCCGGGCGACGATAGGTACGTGTCAGTATCGGGCACGGCCACGCTTATTGAAGACCAGACCAAAAAAGACTACCTGTTTACGCCGTTCGCCAAGGCGTGGTTCCCAGGTGGCGCTACCGACCCTGACCTGGCACTGCTGGGCATAGAAATCGGCCACGCAGAGTTCTGGAACGTGACCGAAAGCAAAATGACCCAACTCTTCATCATGGCCAAAGCAGCCATTACCGGGGAGCCACCAAAAGACTTGGGCGAGCACAAAGAACTCAACCTGGGGTGATGCACGCACAGCGCATCGTCTGCATAATTGGGCGATGCGACTACTCCACACCATGCTCCGCGTTGGCAACCTTCAGCGCTCTATAGACTTTTACACTGGCGTTTTAGGCATGGCGCTTTTGCGCCGCTCTGAAAACCCCGAGTACAAGTACAGCCTGGCTTTTGTTGGCTATGAAGGCAACCCAGCGCAAGCCGAGATTGAGCTGACGTACAACCACGGCACCGAAAGCTACGACATGGGTACGGCGTACGGTCACATCGCAATCGGCGTGCCAGACGCGTATGCTGCATGCGAAAAAATCAAGGCGTCGGGCGGCAACGTCACTCGCGAGGCTGGGCCGGTAAAAGGCGGGAAAACCGTGATTGCATTTGTCACCGACCCTGACGGCTACAAGATTGAGTTGATTCAGCGCGCTGAAGGCGGCGCCGGGGCTGGCTTGCGTTAGCAAAAGCCCTGCAAGCTTGGCGCAAGAAGCTACTATTTTAATAGCTGATCGCGCCTACATTTAACGGGCTACAGCCATTTTTAACCATTAATCCCGTTGCAGGCGACTTGCCTGAAAAGCCAGCGCAGTAATCTGCGCCCAATTGCCCCGCGCTAGAGCTTCAGCCGGGGTTAGCCAAGACCCGCCGACGCAAGCCACATTGGGCAACGATAAAAAGTCCGCTGCGTTGGCCGCGCTAACGCCACCAGTTGGGCAAAACCGCACGTCAGCAAAAGGGCCGCCCCAGGCTTTCAGCATGGCCGGCCCGCCTGCTTGCATTGCTGGGAAAAATTTGAGTTCACTTAAGCCATCGGCTTGCGCCATCATGATTTCACTGCCGGTGGCCACGCCAGGGAGCAGCGGCAGGCCGACGTCATGGCAGGCTTGCCCCAAAGCTGATGTGTAGCCAGGGCTGACGATAAAGCGCGCACCGGCAATCGCGCTGGCTTGCGCGTCTTGTGGGCTGCGCACTGTGCCTGCACCCACTACTGCCTCTGGAACGTCCCGGGCAATTGCTTCGATACAGGCAAGCGCTTGAGGCGTGCGCAGCGTTACTTCCAGCATGCGGATGCCGCCTGCCACCAGCGCGCGTGCCATCAGCACGGCCTGCGCAACATCGGTCAGCACGATTACCGGAATGACAGGCGCGTCTTGCATGACTTGCAGCGCAGTAAGTTTTCCTTTGATGTCGAGCGTTACATCCATGACAGAGCGCCTTCTTCTGCGGTGAGCGCGCTGCGGCGCATGTGGGTAAAGAGTTCGCGCCCCATGCCATGTGCATCGGTTTCGCGCAAGGCCAGCGGCATGGTGTCGATCGGTCGCGCCGCCCAGTCAGCAGCAGACACCAGCACATTCAAATCGCCAGTGAGTGAGTCCAGCCGAATCACGTCACCATCTCGCACTTTGGCCAGCGGGCCGCCCGCAGCAGCCTCGGGTGACACATGAATGGCGGCTGGCACCTTGCCTGAAGCGCCGCTCATGCGGCCGTCGGTCACCAGTGCCACTTTAAATCCTTTGCCCTGCAGCACGGCCAATGGTGGCGTGAGCTTGTGCAGCTCGGGCATGCCGTTGGCCTGCGGGCCTTGCCAGCGCACTACGCAAATCACGTCTTTTTCCAACTCACCTGCATTGAAGGCATCGAGCAAGCCCTGCTGCGAATCAAACACCCGCGCAACGGCTTCTATCACATGGCGGTCGTCTGGCACGCTGGACACCTTGATCACGCTGCGGCCCAGGTTGCCCTGCAGCAGCTTCAAGCCGCCGGTGGCGTTGAAGGGCTTGGCCGCGCTGCGCACAATCGACTCGTCTTTTGAATTGGGCGCATCAGCCCACGCCAAAGCCGCGCCGCTCAAATAAGGCTCACGCGTGAACTCACGAATGCCGCCACCGCGCACTGTCAACACATCGGCGTGCATAAAACCAGCGTCAAGCAGTTCCCTGATGACCAGCCCGGTGCCGCCCGCCGCTTGAAACTGGTTCACGTCAGCGCTGCCGTTGGGGTAGACGTGTGTGAGCGTGGGC
>JANPDQ010000109.1:0-5517 GCA_031431575.1 Polaromonas sp. | reverse complement strand
ATTTCTTGGCCCGTTCCACCCCAACGCCAGCCGAGTCAGTGTGCGAAAGCCCTTGGGTACGTTCATGCTGCGAATGCGCCGGTCGCCCGACGTGATGCTGGTCGCCAGTACGCGGATGAGGAGTTCATCGCGCTTTGGCGTTGGGTGGGCAAGCTGCGCGAACGTCAACGTGCCAGGGTCGCCATAGCGTTCGCACACCAGTGCGGTCATGCTGGGTTTTGTGTGGTGTGGTGTGACGGGCGCGGCGAAACTCAGGCTGCGCACACCAACTACCTCCTGCCGCTTATTGATTAGAGGGATAGCGATCCCCAGTAAATGACTGCGGAGCATCCGAACCAGAAAATCCACTGCCCAAGCAGCAAGTAGTCTTTTGCAGGTCGCTTCAGCGCGAGCAGCTGAGCGAGCCAAGCGCAGCCCCACAAAAAATAGAGTGCTGAAAGTGAGAACCCCAGAAGCTGCTTCTGGTTAAAAACATCGGTAAAGGCCAGTAAAAACAAAAGGACAGACAGCGCCAGAAGGTCAATGGTCACCAGTTGGAATGCGCACATGAGCTGAACCCAATGGCGTTGAGGCAACTCAAGGCCTGCTACTTGCGCTTTGCCAGCATGCTTTGCTGGCTCGGTAGAAAGTGATTGGGGGATACCGCCAAATACATGTGCAAAGAAAGCAAGCGCGGTGATGGCTGCGACGCCAGCGATTTGGTAGTTGATCGAGGTACTCATGGAAGATTTATAAGATGCCTAAAAAGGTATTTACCTGTTCAGCCAAAGATTGCATGCAGGCGTATTTTGCTATTAAAAAAAGAGCTGCTTACGCCAATATTTATTGCGCTACAGCTCTATTTGACTGATAAAAAGGCCTGTACAGCCGCCACCGTTTGCGCAGGGTCTTCTTCATGCGGCAAATGGCCCAGCGCATCAAACATCACCAGCTTTGAGCCTGCAATGTCTTTTGCAAAGCGCTTTGCGTGTGAGGGCGAAATCAGGCGGTCTTGCCCGCCCCAGATCAGCAGCGTGGGTTGCCTGATATTGGCAATCCGCTCGGGCGATGCGGCCAGGTCTACCCGCATGCGCAGCCCAAATGCACGCCGATTGCCATCCCGCAACGTCAACTCCTGGTAGCGGTCAACCAGCGCTGGTGTCACCTTGCTTTTATCGCCATAGGTGTCCTGCAGGCTTGACTTCACCATGAAGCGTGGCAGTGTGTTTTCCAGCAGCGGTGCCAGCGCTTCGATACGGCCCAAGGTAAAAGCCATCGGCACGGCACTTGACTCAAATGGGTAGCCGGTGGAGTCCACCAAAATCAAGCGTGCCACGCGTTGGGGTTGCGACGCACGCAAATAATCTGCCGTTTCCCAGGCAATCTGCGCACCGAGGGAATTGCCGCCCAACACCACTTGCTGCGTCACGCCTAAAGCGTCGAGCGTTGCCACCACAAACTTTGCGTCGTTCAGCATGGCGTAGCCCTCGCCGCCAGCCAGCCATTGCCCGGTGTAGGGGCCAGTCAAGCCGTGGCCGGGGTAGTCAAACCGAATGACGCGCCGGGTTTTGGAAAGCTCACGCGCCCAGCCGTCCCAGGTGTGCAGGCTGTCGCCAATGCCATGCAGCAGAACAATCGGCTCACTGCCGGTACGCGGGCCAACGCCTTCGTCGCGTACATGCACCTGCATGCCGAGCACGTTCACAAATTGTGATGTTGACCCCGCAGGAGCCCAACGGGCTTTTAGCGACTCTGCGCTGCGGTCTGGCGCGTAGCTTGCAGCCATCGCGCCGCCTATCAGCACAGCAATAAAAATACCCAACCACAATCGCTTCGTTGTCATGCTTTTACTTCTCTAGAGATCTGGAGCGCAGTGAGCGCTAACACCAGAGGCAACCCGACCCGAGTCGGGTGATCTCAAGCGGAAAGCCAAACCTGCCCGCGGTAGCGGACAAATTTGGCTTGCTTGGTCAGATGGTTGGATTACCGCAGTACAGCAGACAAAAGGCTTTGGCGGGAGTCTCTTGCCGCTACATCGTTTTGATTCCAAAGCGCCACGCCCTGGCCCGTAGCGTTCATGGCGAACGTTGCATTGTTGACACTGCCGACGCCTGTCTCGACCAAGCTTGCAGCACTCCATTGGCCACCGAAGTTCAGGCGGCGTGACACCAGGTCAATCACGAGCGTCGTGCTGAAGTCGGGTGAGTAAACCAGCACCGCTTGCCCGCTGTTGTCCATTTGCAAAGTGCGATTGATGTTGTAGGTGTCCACGACTACGGGCACGGTCCATCCGGTGCTGGGGCTGTACTGCATGCTGATCAATGCGGTTGAGCGAACCTCGCCTGGCGTACTGCTTGACCAAGCCGCTACAGCGCGGCCGTCGGGTGTCATGAGCAGCTCAATGCCGGCACTTCCCAGGCCCTGGTTGTATCCGGTCAACTCGACTGCACCTTGCCAGCCGCTACCAGCACGGTATATGTTGTAGTGCACCGTGTTCTGGCTGCCTTGTTGCCACATTGCAATGCCGTTGCCTTGCGCATCGATGGCCACTGCTGGGCTTGCCGATGTGACATTGGTGAACAATGTCTCAATGCTTTCGGGTGCGCCCCAACCAGTTGCCGGGTTGTAACGCGCCGCTTTCATCGAGTAGTTGTTGTCGCCGGGGTTGCTTTCTCTCCATACTGCCAGTGCTGTGCCGTTGCTGCTTAGCGCCACTTTGGCGCGCTCGGACACCGCCGAGCCGGCAGTGTCAACGCGCGTCCAAGTGCCCCATTGGCCGCCCGCAGCCAGTGCGTTATTTTCGACGTCCGAGCCAGACCGCAGGACCCCGATATTTCCGTTCGCATCCATCACAGCAGACGTCAAATCTTGCGAGGCTCTGAGGTTAGGTGGGGAGAATGCAGCGCTCCAACCCGCGGCGGCTGTGTTGCGGCGCGTTTGCAGGTCAGGGCGAATCCAGGTGGCAACGCCAGCGTCGTCTAAAAATAGTTTTCCACCTACCAGGTCGTTACCAAAAAAGATGGTTGCGCCTGGCACGGCAACTGGCGCCTGCCAGCCCGTGGCGGCTTGGTATCGGCGTGAGAACACTTTCAACGTGCTTCCGTTGGGAACACCGTCCGACTGCTCCCACAAGGCGATGGCATCGCCGCTGCGGTTTACAGCCAGCAACTGGTTGTTGGTCACATTGAAGTCGTTGCTCGACTCAAGCAATTGTGGGGTCTGAAATGCAGGGCCGGTTGGCGCTGTGGTGAACACGGCCTGCGCAGCGCGCACTTGCGTGAGTTGCAATGCACAGGTTGGTTGCGCTCCGGCGCAGGCACCACCCCAGCTACTGAATACTTGCCCTGCTGCGGGAGTTGCTGTGAGCGTGACCCCAGTTCCCGCTGCAAAGTTTGCACTGCAGGTGCTGCCGCAACTGATGCCGGCTGGATTCGACGTGACGCTGCCGTTGCCTGACACGGCTACGTTCAAGGCAAAGTTGGTGCCTGTAATCGCCTGAAAGCTCGCGCCCACTGTGCGTGCCTGGTCGACGTTCACCGTGCAGCTGCTGGCGGAACCTGTGCAGGCACCTGACCATCCGGCAAAGCTTTGACCTGCAGCGGGTGTTGCGGTCAATGTCACCGCCGTGTTGGCTGCAAACACTGCACCGCAGTTGCTGGTGCAATTGATGCCCGCCGGATTCGACACCACAGTGCCCGCGCCAGCAATGGTCAAGCTGAACGAGTAAGTCGATTGCCCGGCGTTGGGTACGAACCGCGCCGTGACGTCTGGAAAGGCCGCAATACGGACGGGGTCCATGGTGACCACGCAGGTGTTGGCGGCACCAGCACACGCACCTGACCAGCCCGCAAAAGACTGACCAGCGGCGGGCGTGGCGGTTAGGGTCACTGCTGTGTTGGGGGCAAATGCGCCAGTGCAAATGGCGCTGCTGCAATTGATTCCGTCAGGCTGCGACACCACTGAGCCTGCGCCCACCACTTCGACAGACAGCGTCAGATTGCCACTTGCCGGGGGCGAGTTTGCAGGGGGTGAATCGCTGCTGCCGCCGCACGCAGCGAGCAGAGCGGCCAGGCTGGCTGCCATGAGCAGCTTGAGGGGCTTGCGCCAAAATTGATAACCGTGATTCATAACTAGTGTTCCGCAAAGGGTGTGCAAAATAGAGAATGTTTCCGTGCTGAATGTGCAGGGAAATAACCAGACGTGTGAAGGTAAACGGGGCGGAGCCTGACGGCAACCCTACCAAAGTCGGTACCTTGCAAGCACATGTAACTCTGGCTGTGTGTATGGCTTGGTTTCGCCTGTGGTCTAGGCGCACATCGATTTGCCAGCGATTACCCGTGCTGAGCCATCCGACAAATGAGCACGCGAGGCGGATGCTGGGAGAGCTAACGCATGCGATTTGCTGGGGTAGATTGCTATGTTATCAATAGCTGCTTGCGCCTATGTTTGTTGGGCTACAAGTCGATTTATATGAATTTTGGCAATAAAAAAGCACCCGAAGGTGCTTTTTAACCAACCCAGGCAGGGCGGCTTATTTTTTCACTGGCGCTGCTCTGCGTGCAGGTGCGGCACCGCCGGGGGCCGACGTCTGGCTTGGCGGCGCAGCGCCGTCAACGGCTAAGCGGCCGCCGCCGCCCAGGCCCTGGCCTTGCACGGTTTGTGGTTTGTACGAACGCAGCGCCTTGACCATTTGGTTAAATGAATCGGTGAAAGCGGCAATCACGACCTTGCCCTGTGGCGTGTTAGTGTAGCCGCTCATGCCGCCGCCACCGCCACCGCCGAACAACACAGCACCCACGCTGAAGTCGGTGTTGGAGCTGCTGCCTTGTGATGCAGACACTTGCACGCCGGAGCGGTTGTCGGTCAACATCAGCATGGTGTTGGCTTCATTGGTGCGAATGCCGCCAGCAATTGCGCCAAGCACGCCAAGGCCACGGCTTAAGCCGCCCAGGCCTGCGCCGCCGCCACTGGTGCCGCGTGCGCTGACCAGAACTTCTGGCGTCATGCTGTAGTCGGCGGCCACAATTTGCCCGCCGCCCATGTTGCTGCCCGCACGGCCTTGGCCAGCGGCGGAAATGGCGCGTTCGCGCTCCATGTTGGCAAAGGCGCGACCACGCTCAACTACGATAAAGCAATTGCTTTGCTGAATCATCAGGCGCAGCACTGGAACGGTGGAGCCCAGACGGTATTCAGTGGTGAACAGGCGGTACCAGTCGGCGGAGGTTTCTTCAACCAGTGCAACGGTGCCCAGCGGGCTGGCGCACTTTTCAAGCGTGCTGGCCGCTCCCTGAGTGGCGTCACCGGCAGCAGCGCCCGTGGTTGCAATGTTGGCTTTTTCTGAGCCGACGGTAGGTGCAGTGGCAACGCAGCCGCCCAGCATGAGTGCGGCGGTAAGCAATAAAAGGGTGTGTTTCAAAATAATCTCCAGGTGACAAAAGTAGATCAAGTAATGTCTTGATTCAGAAAGCGCCGATTATTCCATGACAAACGGCGGGGGTTTGTGGCAATTTTGCACGCTTTTGTGTGTTGATACGCGTC